>JBIIHY010000188.1:0-6444 GCA_044235305.1 Bdellovibrionota bacterium | reverse complement strand
TATTTTGCTGGCGTTGACATTGGTGGCACCGAGGCTAAGTCGGTCATTGTTGAAGTCAAGAATTCGGAGGACCCACGGATACTTCCTGGCAGTGACTATGGCGCACCTAGTGAGGTGGCACAGGGTCCGATGTATGTGACTCGGAAGGTAATTCCCAACGCTCTTCGACAATCTCTCAGCCGCGCGCAGGTCCCCGCACGACTAATCGAAGGTGTCGGCGCTGACTTTCCTGCACCCGTAAATGCTAGGGGAGGAGTGGTGCTTGATCTGGCTAATCTCAAGCATCCCGAGTGGCGCGGATCAAAAGTGAGAGATGGGCTGGTAGAAGGGCTTAAGTCTGTTGATGACTTGAATCCCCAAATGGTCGCTGTTGATAACGACGCCGCAGCGGCGATGTATGGTTTAGTGCAAGAGCTTCCTCCTGCCGAAAGGCGTAAGGTCATATTAGGGTTTTTTATCGGAACGGGTTTGGGCGGGGCGAAACTTTTAAACGCAAAGAACTCATTCAATAACGAGGGAGGTGGGACTGAGCCAGGGGCAACTGTGATGAGCTTCGATGAGCTTCGTTACTTGCTGGGCAAGCCCGGTAGAGCATCAGAGCGGCGATTAGAAGAATTCGTGTCACTGACGGCGATAGAGCGGCAACTCCCGCTTCTCACAGCAGCCGGTATTGTTTCTCTTGATCACCCGATTCTCCAGCTTGGACCTAAGGAGGGTAAGACAGACTGGCGTGTGCGGGCGGAGAAGGTCATTGGATTCGCAGATCAGGCCCTAATTGAGGGCCGTATGGACGATCCCTTCTTACGTTTAAAGTACAGCAGGAGGCCCTAGGTAGGTATCTGGCGATTCTCATCCAGTCAGATAGGCCAGCGCACATATTTATTGGTGGCGGTGTTGTAGACCCTCGACGAGCGTCGGAGCCATTTCGAAAGTGGTATGTCGAAGGTATTGAAGCTGTGGCCAAGGAAAAAATTATTCAACCGATGAGGCAGGAGATGGGTTTCCCCAAGTTTCACATTCCAAAGGATGGCGATTTTGCGGCACCAAAGGGAGCCGCGTTGATGGCTGCTCGAGTGCTTGGGGTAATCGGAAAGAAGAAAAAGTAGCTCCTCAACGCAATCGGCGAGTCGTTACGGGAAATATTGGGCACAAGTCCAACCCGCTCATAGTTCCCTCTAAAAGCCTGTAAAGAGGCAATGGTACGCCCCCTTCTGCCGGGCCGCGACCTCGCGCGCCACACTGGTATATAATTACTTTGTTGGTGTAGGGGTGCCTGTTACACTGATTCTGTAACTATAGTCGTGGAGTATAAATATGGAAGGTCCAGCGCTATCAACCCCACCGCCGCCAGGTGCTCCAATCCCCTCCGTTCTACCTACTGAGATAATTAGCACCAGGGAAGTCAAAGTCTTTGAGGATTTAGCACTCACTCCACCACCAGAGCGGCAGCACATCCTACCCGTCTCAAAGCGGGACGACAAAGATGGGCAGGGTGTTGCCAAAGAAGCATGGAAGGAAGTTCTTAGTAAGATTTTCCTTACTAACGGAAAGAATCACTACGTCTATTCTGCAGAGGCAGACGAGCGTGCGAAGGAATTCGGAATTTCGGGCCAGGAATTTGTACAGCGCGCATTGAAGGAGCTCTCGGAGGAGGCCGATGTCACGCTCGATAGTAGTGGTAATCTTACGCCATCTTCAAAGCGAGGCATTCACGCGTCAGCTGCTATTGAGTTGGCACATAAGCTGGCGCACATCTACGTTATCGCTGATGAATCACAGCTTGCACATGAAGCGATGCCACTTCCCGACGGGTTTGCACGAAAGATTGCTCGCGCGCATCAGAAGGGAGAAGCTGTGATGTTGTTGGTGCTCAAAGAACCCTCAGAAACAGCCGCTAATGAGATACGAAAGGTATCTGACGAAAAGTTCAATGGACTTATGTTTCCGTGGGGTGATGAATCGATGCTGAAAGCAGCGGGAGTCAGCCCAGCGCTCCTGTCGTATATGAAGCATGCGTCGGTTCGTCTGCTGTGCACGGGTAATAACGCTGAGATTGGCTCCGACATAAATGAGCTTAATGTGAAGCTTGAGCGTGACGAGGGCTTCGAACGCAAGCACTGGCTAAAAATGGTAAAAGGTATCTCACAGGGAGAGAAGGAGGAGTCACTAAAGAGTGTGCTAAAGGCATGTGTGCCGATGTTGATCGGGGCTAAAGTGTTAGAGCATTTTTTCCCAAAAGGGCTCCACGCAGTGGGTGGCGTGATGGATGACCTCTTTGGCGCGATACTGCCAAACGTCTCGCAGTCGATGGGTCGAAAGGAGTTGCCGTTTTGGCAGAGACTCAAAGAGGCCCGCTCTGTGCTTGTAGGAGGTGCAGTTGGCCTCGCCGCAGCCGGTGCGTTAGGAGTTGCATCGAGTGCGGTGTATGGTGGGACTCAGGGAGTTATACCGCACATGATAGCCGGCGTTCTCTTCGCCGGAGCATGTTGTGCCGGCACGGTTGGAACGAGTATCGCGGCGACGGCCAAGGCGGCCCGGGCTCTTAAGCAACTGGGTGCGAAGCCAGAGCTTGCTGATTCGATATCAAAACTCTCCTTTACTGACAAAGCTAAGATAGTTCTTAAAGAGAGCATCTTTGATGTACCGTTCCGAATCGGACATACAGTTATCGGTGTTCCTTCGCAGGTTGCGTTAGGGGCTGCTGCAGGTGCGTTCGGTTTCTTCAACAGCGGCTACTTCGTAGCTGCAATCGGGGCAGCAGAAACGCTCTTCGGCGTAGCAACAGCCTTTATCTATCCAAAGTGGGCTGATAAGCAGCATTTGCGGCGCTTAAAGAGTGTTTAGGCTTTTGCTTGCGACTGCAACGCTGCTAGTTAGGTTGCAATACCAGACAGCTAGCTGTTAATATTATGTGATGGCATAGCACAACCAGAGAGCGTTGGTTTGTGTTGGTGTGCGTTATCGCCTTTCTGGTTGGTATAAATTAAATGAACTTTATTGAGCGTCAGTATAATCAAGCGCTAGACCGCCTGAGTGGAAGAGAGAGGGTGGAACGGACAGTGTCCCTTTTTGGATCTATGTGCGAGATGCTCACCCTTCAAGCTCGACGGGAGTTTCCGGAGCTAGGAGACCGAGAGTTGCGTAGGAAAGTTGCTGAACGGCTCTACCTTTCAGATGTTGGGGCTCAAAAACTTCTGAAGGGAATTTCAACGTCGTGATAGCACCTGAAGATCTGAAACGGACCCTAATGGACGTTGTGGCGGTCCTCGCGACGCGGCGTATAGGTTTTCATATCACGGGCGGGCTCGCCTCTTCATTCTATGGAGAGCCACGCTTTACGCAAGATATCGATATAGTGATAGTCATTTCGCAAGGTCCGGCTCTTGCTGATCTAATGATTGAGCTCGAACAAAAATTCTTACTTGATAGGATCGCGGTTGAAGATGCTGTTAGACGTCAGGGACTTTTTCAAGCCCTCCACGAAGAAACGATGATAAAGGTCGACTTTCATGTTGGGGAGGCAGTCCCAGGTGAGTTAGGAAGAAGTCGTCACGAAGAGATACTACTCGGAGTTATTGTGCCGCTGGTCTCTAAAGAAGACTCTATCCTTTCTAAGCTAGTTTGGATGAGTAAGGGGAGCCATAAGAGTCGGCAAGATGTTAAAATGATGTTGATACGACCGGCACAGGTGGATTTTGATTACCTCAGAAGTCAAGCGGTGAAGCTCGGCGTGGTGGAGTTGTTGAATGAAGTCACCACAGAGATTGAGAAGGATAAGAGAAGTGATGCTTAGCTGCAATCGGGGCAGCAGAAACGCTCTTCGGCGTAGCAACAGCCTTTATCTATCCAAAGTGGGCTGATAAGCAGCATTTGCGACGATTAAAGGCTGTTTGAGTGCATCTTGGCCACCATGAAGAAGGGATAGCACTTCCTTGTGGTGGCGTTGTGGTCAGCAGCTGATCGCCAGCGTTCTGCATTAGGGTTTCTCCAGAGCCATTCAAGTACCGGGAGAGCAAACCTATCGAAGAAGCTCTTCTGGTTGATGCGTGATTCTAGTAGCTCACACATCTCCTGATCGGTGGCACGCTGTCGGAGGCCTTCAAGGCTTTTGCTGGCGACTGCCTTATCAAGTATCTCAAGAGACCTCTGACTGCACGTTTTGAGAAGCCGTAGCAGTGCGTCTGCATTCGATTGTAGGGTAGTAAACATCTCGTCGCTTGTAGTTGTATCTCGTCCCGCAAGTCGGTCAGCCTCCGAGATGGCTTTTCGCAGGACTTCGGGGCTTGTAATCGCAACAAGAGCAGCAGCTTCGAAATGATTAAGGGCATATTCGCGATTCATGCCCTTAAGATCCTCGAAGACTGAGATAGGATCCTTTAAAAGTTTCACTAGGCTGGCGTACGAAAAGCAGTCTAGCTGTATCACGGGCACATCATCTGGGTATGCGACGCGCGGAACGATGATAAGGTTCCAAGGTTGTAAGGCAGCAGGTAGTTCCGGAGACCGCCCCATCGCGCTAACAACCGTATCAGCATCAATCGAGCCAAGAAAGCGTCTGAGATGAGTGAGTATCTCGGGGTGTCGATTGGGATCTATGTAGACGGTGGGAAATTCAGGGGTCGCCTTTGACGCCGCTGAATACAGAATAAAGCGATCAAGCGCATTCGGAAACAGCTCACTGACACGCCGTGCTCCAGCATCAACGAACCCTGGCGCGGACTCTTTGCTCAAAATAAAGTTTTCAGCGATGACGCTGTTAGGGAGGCGTCTTGAGAATCGTAGTCCAAGGAATGCACTCGTAGCTAAAGCGAGGAAGGACAGAATCTCCAGAGTATTTGAGGCGCGTCCCATGTTTTGGTCGATGAGACTTTCGCCGCCTGGCTGGTTGAGACCTTTATCGCTAATCACGCTCACCGGCGCTGATGTGGATACGGTATTTACCGGGGATTTGCCCACTACTCCAGGGAGTCCGACAGCTGCGTGGCGAAGGACTATCGGTGGTGCATCGTTCGTTTGCCTGGAGGCTGGATTCTCGGCTGAGGAAGCATGCGAACGCGGCGGAAGCACAAGAACTCCACAGAGAGCCGCGATGGCTTTAGCAGTTGATATTTGGTTGGATGACAACATCCCTGAAATTGTAGAGCTCCTCTGCGAGTTAATCAAATAAATACAAAAACCAAGCTATGAGTCGGATCCGGTGCCATTCAGGTCGTATGAACCTGTCCCCAATATGTTGATCAAGAGTTAAGCAACTGGAGTGTCTCCACTGAGTAAGTGTAGAGTGGAGACATCATGGACAATAAGAGACGTAAATACAGTAAGGAATTCAAGCAGGAGGCTGTACGGCTTGTAGCTGTCGGCGATCGCAGCATGACAGAGGTGGCGGAGAGCCTCGAGATTGGAGCATCTCTGCTATCGAAGTGGGTTCAATCTCAGCGGCAGGACGGCGAGGAGGCGTTTCGCGGTAACGGCAAACGCACGGCAGTGGAGGAGGAGATCTGGCGTCTCAAGCAGAGGAATAAGGCGCTTGAGGAGGAGCTAGAGTTCCTAAAAAAAGTGAGCCGATACTTTGCCAAGGGCCCGAAATGAAGTATCGGCATATTCGTCAGTTAGCGGGTCAGCATAACCTATCAATGATGTGCCGAGCTCTGAAGGTAACGCCGCAAGGGTATCGCCAGTGGTTTCAGCGCTGCCCTAAGCGCGATAAGAGGCTGCAGGAGAAGCAGAAGTTGGTAGGTGCGATTACGGAGGCATACAAGGACAGCCATCACACCTACGGCCGTGTACGCGTGCGTAGGGAGTTGCGAGACCAGGGAATTAACGTTGGCATCAAGCGAGTTGGGGACTTAATGCGGCAGGAAGGCTTACGTGCCAAAGCTGCCAAGAAGTTTCGAGCTACCACCAACTCCGAGCATTCCAAGCCAGTGGCCGCGAACACGCTGAATCGTGATTTCGCAGCTACAGCTCCGAACCAGAAGTGGGTGGGAGATATTACCTACATCTGGACTATGGAGGGCTGGTTGTACTTGGCGGTGGTAATCGACCTGTTTAGCCGCCGGGTTGTGGGCTGGTCGCTTAATTCACGAATGACTACCGAGCTTGTGTGTGATGCGCTTAAGATGGCCGTTACCACGCGAGGTTGTGTAGCTGACACGCTGTGCCATTTTGACCGTGGAAGTCAGTACGCGAGTGATATCTTTCAAGCGCTCTTGAAACGATACGGCTTCACGTGCAGTATGAGCCGCAAGGGTAACTGCTGGGACAATGCAGTTGCAGAGAGTTTCTTTCATTCGTTAAAAGTTGAAGCCATATATGGCGAGCTTTTTCGAACGAGAGATGAGGCACGAAGGACAGTATTCAGCTGGATTGAGTGCTTTTATAACCTAAAACGGAGACACTCAGCGCTGGGCTATGTGTCGCCTGCCGTGTTTGAGAGAAATGCTC
>JBIIHY010000187.1:0-6459 GCA_044235305.1 Bdellovibrionota bacterium | reverse complement strand
ACTCCAACTCTCTTCAACTATTGAATCGGAAGTCGGCAGTGCCAATCCATCCCTGGGTAGAACGGCTGTGCGCGCAATCTGCGGATGCATGATGTTTGAGGGGGATGATGCTCTTAAGAAGATCTCAGTGCTGTCGGGAGGAGAGCGAAGCCGCGTGCTGCTTGGTAAGATAGTAGCTACCCCGAGTAATGTTCTGCTACTCGATGAGCCGACAAACCACTTGGATATTGAGTCTGTCTCTGCACTCACTGAGGCACTTGATGAATTTGAGGGTGCTGTTCTGATGGTTACCCATAGTGAAGAGATGCTACGTCGGCTCGCCAAGCGGCTCATTATATTCCAAGGCGACCGGCCTTTCGTGTACGAAGGAACGTACGACGAGTTTCTGCAAGATATCGGGTGGGAAGAGGAGTTCGATGCCTTTGCGCCATCAAAGAGTAAGAAGCAAAAGGGAGGCGATAAGTCCAAAGGCTCAAAGCAAGAGCGAGCCGCCCTTGTTCAAGAGCGCTCCAGGGTGATCACACCGGCTAAAGAGAGGGTCGCAACACTTGAGAAGTCCGTCGCAACCCTTGAACAGAGCGTAACTGACGCCCAACGCGAGCTAGCGCAAGCTTCTGAGCGCGGGGAGTCTGAGCGGATTCGTAGCATCAGCCTGGCTCTTGCCACATCAGAGAAGCAGTTAACAGCGAGGCTCGCTGAGTGGGAAGCTGCACAGGTGCAGCTTGAACAGTTAGAGAAAAAGTACGGGGTGCTAGTTGAGGAAGGGTAGTCGCGCGCCTTCTCAGATAGCGACCAGTGCTTGCCGATACACCATACTCGCTACTCGCTGGCCTCGTTGTGCTGAGGTGCGTTTAGGAGCTTGATTGCTTCGCGGAGCGAGCAGAAGTGAATACCGTGCACCATGTAGGGCTGAGGCGTTCGGCAGATGACGAGGCACGTAGAGTCAGCATAGTCCTGCTGAAAATCTAGTAGATGCTTTACTGAATCAAGAGTGGGTGCCGTTCCTGCTTTTATCTCGATTGCTATCGGTGGGGCGTACGGATTCTTCTGTAGGATAAGATCTATTTCTCGCCCGCCTTGCTCTCGATAGTGATACAGCTTCAGGTGTGAGCGGGCCTTGCTTAGTTGCTGAATAATTTGCGTCACCACAAAATTTTCAAAAAGCCTGCCGAAGCGATGAGTGGATGGCCGCAGCTCCGTCGAAAACTCGGAGGTGAGAGCATTTGCAACACCATTGTCGAAGAGATAGAACTTGGGCGCCTTGGTCAATTGACCTCGAACGCTGTGCGTCCACGCTGGAATGCGGTAAGCAATCAAGGTATCAACGAGTAATTCGTAGTAGTCTTTTACTGTAACATCGGCGATTCCGACGGCGCGTGATATCTTTCGATAGTTTACCGGCAATCCATTCTCAACCGCGACGAGTTCGAGAAATTGGGCAAAAGCTGGAAGATTTCTGACATCAGCCTCTCGATTGATCTCCTCGTCGAGATACGTGCCGACATACGTGCGCAAAAATTCTACTCGCAGGACCGGGTCATCTTCGAAGAACACCTCGGGAAGCGTGCCATATTCGAGAGCCCTAGCCTCGGATGATTCAAACTCGATCTCGTCGATTCCCAACGGAAAGAATTCAACCGACAAGGCCCTACCAGCTAGGAGGTTTGCGTTCTCTCTCTTGAGTTTCCGCGCAGAAGAACCTGTCAACAGAAACGTTACACGAGGCTTGTGCAACTCAATTAGGCGGTGAATCTCATCGAGCAAGAAAGGAAGTTTTTGAATCTCGTCAATAAAAACGGTTAGCCGCTCTGAAGTGGTGAGAGCAATCTCGATTTCTTGGGAGAGCATCTCTGGTCGTCTGAGGTAGCGATCAAAAGAGACCTTCCTGAGGAGGTCTATGGACAGCAGCTCTCCCGGCAGGGTGCGCACGAGTTCGCTTAGGTGTGATGTTTTGCCACTACCTCTCGGCCCCAGCACTAAAACCGACTTCTGTGCCTTCAAGAATTTGGCGATTATGTCGTAATTTCGCGGGGCTAAGATTTTGCCAGCCATGTCTTGCATTTTAGCGCATATTGCAAGATGTAGCAAGCATGCTTAGTCGCGCTCACCAAGGCAAGGGGTGAGGGATAATTACGGCCCCAGCGAACTTTAACAGGCGACTAGACACGAGGCAGAAAAGATCTGGTGCGCAGATGTTTCTTTTTAAGGTTCAAAGGTAACAGGGGAGCAGGGGTACGGATGGCTCCCACCGCTACTTCGTAATAGCAAAGTAGTCTTCAACCTGCCCTGTTATCCCGTAAAGCGAAACACTAAGCGTTGAGTCGTTAGCTTCCAGCAGTAGCGAGCCGAGGCGGTAATGAGATTCAACCATCGCGGGATGGTCAAGGGGGCACTCTTCAACAAATCCTGCGTTGCCAGCAACTACGTAGACAGTTCCCGAGTGCGGCTTGCCGCGTTGTTTCCTATACGCGACTCCTTCGCGAGGATTCCCTAGGCCAGCTTGCTTGATGTGTTGCGGACCAAATGAAGACGCTACTCCATAGAAGCCGTTGATAAGCGCTGTTCGTTCGTAGTTGTGACTATGGCCGGTTAGGACCAGATCTACTCCAGCTTGCTCGATGATGGGATTCACGTTTTCGCGCATCCACATCATTTTTGTGCCCTCCTTCACCACATCGTCCGAGTCGTGGGTCCCTTTGGAGTAAGGAGGATGATGCCATGTAACAACAGTCCACGTTCTCTTGTTCGCAGCAAGGTCTCTCTTTAGCCACTCAAGCATTCCCGTACGAAAGGGGGCATCGTCTATCTCTGAGTTCAAAACTATAAAGTGCGTGTTTGAGAAATCAAACGAGTAGTAGCGCTCGGTTCCGGATGCAATACCACCCGCTTCGCCCCGTTCTGGAAGGGTAAAGACTGGGTAGTACGCTTTATCGGTATTGTCGTGATTACCCTGAGTAGGCCACATCACAAGGGACCGGATGGTAGATTTGTAGAAATCAAAAACCCCGCGTTGATACTCGATGTCGGTTCCTTTGTAGTAGGTATTGTCGCCCAGCAGAAGCATCAGATCGAGTGACTCAGCAGGGACAGCTTTCAAGAAAGAATCTCGCACGGCAGCCTGCCCTGGGTCTTCGCCCTTCTCAAGTCTTCCGGATATTCCTGGGTCGCCGAGCACCCAGGCGCGCAGCGGAGTTTTTTCGTCAGCAGGATAGGTTGTAAAGGAGTAAGCTGTCGCCGGATTGGCTGTGCTCTCTACAGAGTAGTAGTAACGGCTCCTTGGTGAGAGTCCTGTGAGGGTTGCTTCATGCTCAGTGGAGGGGGAGTCTGAGCCGCTACGTAGTGTAAGTGCAGTTGGTGATGAACCGTAGCGTACCGTTGATGAGGTCGCAGTATCAGTGCGCCAGCGAATCGTTACCCCAGTTGATGTTCCAACCTGAAGGTAGGGCCCCCGCACAACTGTTTGAGCAGCAAGGGGCGATAGTGGAGCTGTTGAGACGAAGAAGGCGATTAGAGCTGATGTCAGTCGTTGCATGGTAAGTCTCATGAGATGGTCTAGTCTTTGATGCCTGAGCTTGCTCTGAGACACAAGATTTTTTTAGTTAGAAGATTCTTAATCTCTAAAATTAAAACATCGGCTCCCACAGTGCTCTCCCAGTGGCAGAGGGGCGAGGAGTAGCTTCAGCAGAGCTACCTTTTCTCAGTATTGCCCACGCGCCATCGTCAAAGGTAATGCTCCAATCGGAGGAGGGGAGACCTACATCATGCAGGTAGCGTGAGGGGGTAAGGATGTGCGTTGGGGCTATCTTTTCCAGGTACTCCTCACCAGTTGGTGTGCCATAGAGCAGCGCCTCGGAAGCCTCTCTCGTGGTAGACTCAGGATACACCTCTTCGTAGCGCCCATCCAAAGAGATAAGGAAACGAGGATAGAGCCTCCACAGAGCAAAGCTTCCGTTGTTAAAATCTACCAATAATCTGCCGCTTTCACAGCTAGCAGCGAGATGCTCTATGGCTCTGGTCGGGTAACCCGACAGATTGAGTGACCAGGTGTTGTGGTTCAATGTGGTGCGTACAAGGTCTAACGGCAGCAACGCCAGCAGCATGGTACATACAACCGTCAAGGCTCGACGCACCTTTACTGCTCTCTCCGGAGTGGCGGCCGCAATTGTTTTTAAAACGGTAGAAACAGCCCCCGGCCCATACACAGCAGCGCACAGCATAAAGAACCCAAGTAGTCGGGTATGTTTAAACCCGCAGTAGGCTGAGAAGCACAGCAGAGTGAGCTCAGTAAGATCGCGTTTTGTATTTCTTTGGAGAAATCCGGCGACCATTAGCAGCACAAAGATGAGGGTAACTAAAAATTGATCGGGGTAGTTAATGAGAGGTGCCCACTCAGAGATCGAGTGTCGTCCCATGCTGAGTGCTCCGACGAGAAATCTCAAGAATACCCCTGGTTCGTAGGGTGTGATAAAGGCAGCGGCTCCACATGAAGCAGTTATTAGCAGAGGCTCAATAAACGATCGTTGAGTAAGAGCTCTTGTCGCTGTGAAGAGGCCAAGAGACACCATTCCAAGTGCCCACCCACCGTGCAGATTAATCCATGGAATCGAGATAAGGGGCATGACCCAGAGGTAGCGAGAACAGTGTCGAGCCTGATAGTGAGCGCAGGCAAACAGGAGGTAGCTTAAAAAGAGGTAAGTGAAAGACTGACACCGTAAGGTTGAGCCCCACAGGTACGAAGCATGTAAGAAGCACAGAGCAACCCAAACTGTACGTCCTGGCGAGTAGGGGTTAAGTAGTTTTGATGCGCTTAGAATCAAGAGAGCTGAGAGAGTAGCAAAGACTATTTTGAAAGCGATTAAACCTGCATCTCCCCAGTTTTGTACTACCCACAGGAAGAATACTCCCGAAAGCCACTCGTGATCGACCCACTGCGGAAGCTTCTCGGTAAAAGCAAAAGGATCGAGAAGCGGAACTGTACCACGTGCTTGCACGAGTCGACCCATCGCAAGGCGAGCAAAGAGGTCGGGGTCGGCCGGAGAGTTAGGCAGAAGTCGCCAGACAAGGAGTAGTATAACCGAGGCGAAGCCAATCCAACTTCGCTCGGCAATAAGCGCAATACGATCGCAGGACTTTTCAAATGACTCGAGCATCGAGCCTATCCTGAACTACCTCACGGTCGCGTGAAAGCCCCCAATAGTGGAAGTGTCACTCGGAACGTGCTACCTCTTCCAGAGCCGTCACTCTTCACTTCGATCTGTCCGCCGTGTGCTTCGAGGATCTTCTTCACTAGGTACAGTCCGATCCCAAGGCCTCCTCGTGAGAGCGAGCGCGATGAGTCAACTTGGGAGTACGCCTTGAATATCTCCTCTATGTGGTTCGCCGCTACACCAACACCTGAGTCGGACACTTCAATAACTACAGCAGTACCGTTAGTAAACGTGTTAAGTGAGATGGCTCCACCTTGAGGGGTATATTTTGACGCGTTATCGAGGAGGTTGGTGAGTACTTGAGCAAGTCGGGTGAGATCTCCCTCAACTTCAATCACCTCCTCTGGAAGGGAAAGGTTAAGCGTATGGCGTCCATTTTTTATCGACTCCCCGCTGGCCTCCAGAGCAAGGGTTACGATCTCTCCAACGGTCGTCCTAGAGCTTTTTAGCTCAAGGTGCCCCATCTGAATCCGTGAAACATCGAGAAGATCGTTAACCAGCCGGACCACGTGCATAAGTTGGCGCTCCATCGTGGCAACGGCTTTTGTTGCCTGAGGGGAGTGGGGCGCTAGTTCAATTATTTTAAGACCTGAACGAAGTGCAGCTAGGGGGTTCCGTAATTCATGAGATAGTATCGCCAGTACGTTGTCGCGCTGCTGCTCGGCGTCTCGAAGATTTGCCGAGGCTGACGGAGCGCCTGAGATATTTATCAAAACGATATAGCTTTGATGCGATTCATTCTCCTTATCTATCTTAGGAACGCATCCACAAAGAAATCGCAGTTCGTTACCTTCGGTAGAAAAGGCTAGCTCTCGATATTGGCGATTATTGTTCTCAATCGAAGCTGATGCAGTCTCGTGCACAGCTCGCCAAAAGTCGGACGGATCGCGCGACAGATCACTGAATTTCATGCCGATGGCGCTATCCGCGGGAATGTGAAGCAATTCGTAGGCAACATTATTCAGGAACGTGCACGTTCCGCTGGAGTCAGCGATAGCCAAAACGATGCCATGCGCACTGCAGAGCGCCTCTAACTGCTCTTCATACGATAACGAACTATCCTCAGAGTCCTGAGGTATTGAATCACTCATACCTATCCTTTGATGTATTGGTTGGATGCCTAAGCCCAATACTGTATTCGCGAGGACGCAGAAGGAGTTGCGGAGATAGATTCAGCTTTATTCACGAGCACGCAGTAATCAGCTCGGTGAAGATAAGTATGTTTGTTGTCTTCACCGAGCTGATTACTGCG
>JBIIHY010000185.1:0-6473 GCA_044235305.1 Bdellovibrionota bacterium | reverse complement strand
CCTCTCTCTTTGTAGGAGCAGACACACCGATTGTGCCGGTCGACATAGCAGCAGGTGGGAACAACGACGATGAATTTTCGTTCTACTTAAATCTTGGACGAATATTTAGGGCGAGACGATAAAACGCCTAAAAGGGCTTTTCGTCGCGCTGCGAAGAAAAGCCATCACTGATAGTGCCCTACTTAGCCGAGCTCTTGGCACTCTTTCTGTGCACCTTATTTCGTCGCTGGGTCTTCTTTGCATCTCGTGCGATGCGTCGGTTCCAGGTTTTCTTGGTTGGCGATGCCATATAACAACTCCTAATCCTCGCTTGTGAGGCCGGCAAGGGTACCGAAGATACCCTGCAAGGTCAACCGCACGAGCTAACTTACTGTTAGATATCGAGATTTCTAATCTTTAACGCGTTCTCTTCAATGAACTTCCTGCGTGGCTCAACCTCATCTCCCATCAAAACGGTAAAGATTTGGTCGGCGTCGATAGCATCGTCGACTGTAACCTGCAGTAGAATACGATTCTGTGGGTCCATCGTGGTCTCCCAAAGCTGCTCTGGGTTCATCTCGCCCAATCCCTTGTACCGGGTAATGGAGAGCCCCTTGCGACCACGCTCATCGACCCAATCAGCCACAGCCTCAACGGTCTCTACTTTCTCAAGCTCTTTTGACTCGCCAGTTGCTGTGAGCGTAAACGGACCCTCACCAAGCTGCTCGTGCGCGTCCGCATACACAGTCCTAATCTCTGAGATCTTCTCTGAAATCCAGAGCCTGCGCGTCACGGTCGTCTCGTAGCTTACACCTCTGCGACGAGTTGTAACTTTAAGAGCAACCTCTCCGTCGTGGTCATCAACAACTTCAACTTTCGGATCAAGTGGGATGCGACCTTTAAGCGCCGTTGCTATCTGCGACACCATCCCAGTGAGCTGCTCTCGCTTCCACACTGTTTCGTTAAACGCAATCTTGCTCTCGGCAAGTCCAACGATAACTCGTGAGTCGATGCGCTCCATCTGAAGCTCATCAAGGGAGCCTCGCACATCTCTAAGTCTAACTAAAAGCGCCTTCACGCTATCAGCCGAAGACGACTTCCCTGACTTAGATTCAATCGTTACTCCGTCAACACCGCCGCCAACGATTACCTCAGTGAACTCCTTCTCGTTCTTGAGGTAACGCTCGGTCTTGCCCTTCTTTAATTTGTACAGCGGAGGTTGTGCGATGTAGAGGTATCCACGCTGAATCACCTCGTTCATCTGTCGGTAGAAGAACGTCAACAGCAGCGTCCGGATGTGGCTTCCGTCGACATCGGCATCTGTCATGATCACAATCTTGTGATAACGAAGCTTCTCGATATCGAAATCTCCGTGCCCGATGCCCGTACCGAGAGCTGTAATGAGCACTCGAATTTCTTCAAACGAGAGCATCTTATCAAAGCGCGCTTTCTCTACGTTTAGGATCTTACCCTTCAAAGGAAGTATCGCTTGATTCTTCTTGTCTCGCCCCTGCTTAGCAGACCCACCTGCGGACTCTCCCTCGACTAAGAAGAGTTCGGCTTCTTGAGGATTCTCGTTCTGACAATCGGCAAGTTTTCCAGGGAGTGCCGCGCTATCAAGAGCACCCTTACGTCGCACAAGTTCGCGAGCTTTTCGCGCTGCCTCGCGCGCACGAGCAGCTTCCAGTGATTTGTTAACGATGGTCTTAGCGATAGCTGGATTTTCCTCGAAAAACCGCGCTAAATGTTCACCTGCTGCCTGCTCAACTAAGCCCTTTACTTCGCTATTTCCAAGCTTAGACTTTGTCTGCCCTTCAAACTGCGGCTCTGGGATCTTAACGCTGATAACAGCAACAAGCCCCTCACGGGTGTCGTCTCCCTGGATACCTTCACTAAAGCCTTTAAGAAGATCGTTCTTGTTAGCGTAGTTGTTAAGAGTTCTTGTAAGTGCAGCCTTAAATCCGATTAGGTGCGTTCCACCTTCAGGCGTGTTGATATTGTTAGCGTAGGTGTAGATGCTCTCGGTATACTCAGTGTTGTACTGCATCGCGCACTCTACTCCGATGCCATCCTTCTCTACTGAGATGAAGATAGGCTCTGGGAAAAGGGGCGTCTTTTGTTTGTTGATGTGGCTTACAAAGCTCTTAATTCCACCTTCGTAGAAGAACTCCTGCTCTTTATCTGTACGCTCATCGACAACGGTAATTCTTAAACCAGCATTAAGAAATGCGAGCTCACGAACGCGGTGCGCGACAGTATCGTAGGTAAATCCTTTCTGTTCGCAAAAGATAGTGTGGTCGGGATAGAAGGTAACTTTTGTGCCCGTCCCTTCTGCATCACCAATAACTTTAAGGGGCTCAACAGGATCTCCGCGACGGAACTCCATGTAGTGCAGCTTTCCGTTCTGCTTCACTTCGGCCTTGAGCCACTCCGACAGAGCGTTTACAACAGACACTCCAACGCCGTGCAGTCCGCCTGAAACCTTGTACGCTTCCTTTTCGAACTTTCCTCCAGCGTGCAACTTGGTCATAACGACCTGAACACCACTGACTCCCTCTGTTGGGTGAATAGAAGTTGGAATTCCTCGGCCGTTATCTTCAACTGAAACTGAACCGTTAGTGTGGAGAGTCACTTTGATGGCAGTGCAGTACCCCGCAAGCGCCTCATCAACTGAGTTATCAATTACTTCCCAGATAAGGTGATGATACCCTCTGTAGAAAGTGTCGCCGATGTACATGGCGGGACGCTTACGAACGGCTTCAAGCCCTTCAAGGATCTTGATTTGACCAGCGTCGTAGACCAGGCCGGTTGATTCAGTATTTGACGCAGTAGTCATTAAACATCTCCATAGACGATAACCTTAGCAGTTTAGGATAGTTAGATGGATTTGGTAAATACTAAACCAGCATTATTGAAGGTCATAAAATGGGGTTTTTCAGCTAACTTTCCACAGCCGCCCAGTAAGTGGCCTTTCAACACCCGCCTGTGGACAAATAAAAACCCCTCAAGCATCTGGTATTACACGCTTTTCCAAACTTATCCACAGTCTTATCCACATAGTTTTCCACATCTGTTGAAAACTCACTTGGGCGGCCAGCAGGCTGGCAAACGAAGCCCCCTAGGGCTAACCATGAGGGAACAGGAAACCCTATTGAGGCTTTCGTCTTAAATGCCCAAGTTCTACTTGGGCCCGTAAGCGGTAATCACGCGCAAAGGATCCCTACCTAACCGCACATGCACCTCATCTCCAGCTGTTACAGGCCGCATCCACACCGAGTCACCTGAGACGATCGGTCCGTGTTTAGAGTTCACCCGCATAACCACTACAAGAAAAAGCGTATGTTGGGGATACTGTACTAAGTGAGACATTACTACATACTCAGTGCCCACATTAGCAGAAAAGGGGCAATGCCCTGAATAAGTGTGGCTTATAGGGAAGAGCTTTGTAGGGTCGCCAAGCCCCAATGTAATGGGTAACTTTGATGAAGCGCTCCTACCGTAGTATGCTGGCGTGCATAATGCCTGACATTAAAAGCGCTCTCGATTGGATAATCCCCTTACTATCGCATATAAACTTAAAATCAAATACGACGAAGAGAAGCACCTGGACGACGTTGCGGCCGTTAGGCGTTACATAAGTAACAACTCCTAGCGCAGCCTCATAGGCCCAGTTGGCAACACCACAGGCACAAGACTACGATCTCGGCCGTTTCCCCGGTGGGATACTAACCTTCCACAGAAGATCAAACCAAGAGCGCACCGAAGTAGCGAGTTTCCGATTTGTAATCACCGTGAAAGAAAGGTCATCCTTCATCTTCCCAGCAGAGATATCAGAGAGAACTACCGTTACATCGCCAAAAACCCCCAAGGAAGCGGGGGTGCTGCACTCAGAAGGGAGGAAGCGATAATTCGCTGGAATGGTGGCAAGCACCGAGTTCTTGGTGTTGTTAACGATTGGGTCATAGAGGATATGAAAAGCAATGCCCTTCTTTTTAGCATCCGACAGAAACGAGGGGAGAATGTCTTTAACTCGCGGGTCGGCCCAGATTCCCTTTGCTCCAATCGAATAGTAATCCTTCCCTTTTCTGAGGATATCCCTCATGTATGTCTTTAAGCCCTCCACTCCTCGATAGATGAGCACCGACTCTTGAGAAGGGGTCTGCAGAAATAGCCTTTGAAATTCAGGCATCACCTGAAGTAGCCGCTCGCGCTTCTCGTTTACAATATCGAGCAGCTTCTCTGGATTCACCGCTTGATATCGAGAGAGTTTGTGCTCAAGAACTTCGTGCACCAGCCCTTTTTCAAGGAGTCTTTGTAGTGCGTCATAAACATTTCTGCGGTGAGCGCCAGCCCTACGAGCCACCTCTGCAACGCTCAGTTCGCCGTATCTAAGGAGAGCTTCAAAAATAGCGGCTTCGTTGGGAGATAAGCCTAGCTCTTGAAGAAATGAGGTGTATGTTGGCATGATCGTACCTGTTGTGGTGGTGTTTAGCACCTTATGGTACGATTGGCCACTCACATAGTCATCTGCGAAAAGCTATCACCTACACAGGAGGAATAGTTATGCAGGTGTTAGTAGATCGAGAACCTAGAGACGCATCTAAAGCTGTAGGACAACTACCCTCTCTGTCCAACCTAGAGGTGCTTGAAGCCCAAGCATGCCACATCCTTCTTGAGGCGCGCGCCACACTTGGCCCGTTAGCTCTTATGTTTTCAGGGGGCAAAGACTCAGCCTGCATAGCGCACCTACTTGGGAAGCTATTTCCTCAAGGGGTTCTTCCCCGCTTTATCCACTACGATAGCGGAGACAATTTCGAGGAAGTTCTTGAGTTTCGCGACCAGGTCGTAAGGTCTCTAGGCGCCGAACTTACAATCTATAACGTCGTAGACGCTTCCTCCAAAGGCCTAATTGAAGCTCCTCTTGATGGAGAGGGAAACGTTCTTGCTTTGGTGGAGCTCATATCTTATTCGCAGCGAGAGTTGGGATTACAAGGGCTTATAGGCGGCGGCCGACGGGACGAAGACCCTGTACGAGCAAAAGAGAGGGTCTTCTCAGTACGAGACGCGCGCGGGAAATGGAATCCATCCGTGCAGCGCCCAGAGCTATGGAACACATACAACACAGAGCTTGCAGATGGGGAGCACCTTCGAATTTTTCCAATTAGTAATTGGACTGAGCGAACAGTGTGGGAATACATCGCGGCACAAGGCGTTCCCCTGCCCTCCCTATATTACGCGCATGATAGAGAGGTTATTTCACGAAACGGGCAGCTACTTGCCTACTTTCCTGATACCAAGCTCCTACCCGGAGAATCGCCAACAACAAAGCGCGTTAGGTGCAGAACGATTGGCGACAGAAAGACCACAGGGTTTATTGAATCTAACGCTACAGACTCTCATGAGGTGCTAGCGGAGATTTTAGCCTCTAACTACAGCGAGCGCGCTGGAAGAGGCGAAGATAGTCGCGCGGCTACATCAATGGAGGCAAGGAAGAAAAATGGCTGGTTCTAATTCTCTAGACAATTCGACCCCCCGAAAGCTACTTCACATCAACACTGCTGGGTGTGTTGATAACGGAAAGAGCACCCTCATCGGAAGGCTTCTCTATGATTCAGGCGGTATTCCCCTTGATGTTATCGAAAGGATCGCTAAAAAGAGCGGAGCAGCTGACGGCAAGGCGCTCAATTTTGCGTTCTTTACCGATGGACTGAAGGAAGAACAGGCACGGGGCATAACTATTGATGTAGCGCGGCACTACGTGGCACGTGAGGGGCTCGACCTCATCATTGCTGATACACCGGGACATCAAGAATTCACCCGTAATATGATGACCGGTACCTCAACATCTGATGCCACCCTCATCCTTGTTGATGCCACAAAGGGGATCGTCGAACAGAATAGACGACACGCGTATATTGCCGCCCTGCTTGGGGTTCCTCATATCGTTATTCTGGTTAATAAGATGGATCTTGTGGGGTACTCTCAAAGCATCTTTGACTCACTGCAAAGAGAGTTTTGCGATCTACTCTCTACGCTTGACTCACCGGCTCCACGCTTTATCCCGGTCGCTGCTCTTCACGGAGAAAATGTTGTGCTGCCGTCGAGAAATACTCCTTGGTACGAGGGCCCAACAGTCGTGCAGCTTCTTGAAGAGATAAGCACCTCTCCGAGGACGCGCGTGGAGGATTTAAGAGTTATCGTTCAATGGATAGCGACAGCAGACAAAGCCAGCAAGGGTGCTGAGCTGTATGGTGAGGTAGCAAGCGGGGAGCTTAAAGCTGGAGACGAGGTTATTGTAGGCCCACATCGGATTGAAAGCCCAGTAGCGTCCTTGCAAGGACTAGATGGCCCGCTCGCTCGCGCTAGCTTCCCTTCAGCTATTCGACTAAGGCTGGCGGAGCAACCTCGCGTTGAACGTGGAGACATTATAAGCCACAAGACTGCTGCGCCATCAGTAGGCACTACCGCCAGCGTTCAGCTATCATGGATGAGTG
>JBIIHY010000183.1:0-6485 GCA_044235305.1 Bdellovibrionota bacterium | reverse complement strand
CCTCTTTCAGAAGGGGGATTCAGCCCAGGAAGCGCTATCGCCTTACGTATCTCGATTCAAACAGATTCAACGCACAGGTGACCGGACTGATTTCTTGTTTGCAGGGCTCCTTATCGGCTCCAAGCATCCGATCCTTGGTGGCGGAAGTGATTCATTTGCGTGGCAGTTTGAACGCGAGTTCGATTCGCCACACGGTAGCTTTTATCAACGATTTAACCTGCCACTGCACGGATCTGCGCACAATGTGTACGCTCAGACATTCTCTGGAAAGGGATTTGTTGGGCTCCTAGCACTCCTTGCAATTCCCTACCTCCTCTTGAGTGGCGCCAAACGCTCTCTGAGTAATCCTGCCGTGTCGATATCATCAAAACTTACACTAATCACGGGTGCCTGCTTTGCGTGCGCATTTTTGGTGTATGGAAATGTGCAGGAGGTCTTCTACATCCAGGCGCTGCAGTTTCTCTTCTTTAGCGTAGTGGGAGTGGTTGCCACGCAATCTGCCTCGGCCTCACTGCCGCGCAGCAAGTCGCTTATCACCTCGCCCCTTACCCTCGCAGTTATCGTGGGGGCGCACCTCTTCTGGGAGTACGTGGCCCCCGGCCCAACGGCTCAGTGGTTAAAGCAGCCGCGAGAATTTGGGTGTTACTCGATTGAGTCACATCAAGGCACGGCCTCATACCGCTGGTGCGGAGAGAGGTCACTCGTGATGCATCCAGCACCGGCGCCACATGCACCGCTTATTATTACCCTTGAAGCTGGACCCATTCCGCAAACGATTCACATCACTGCTCCCGGTACTGACACGGAAATATCGCTTACTCCCGGTGAGCGTAGGCAGGTGGAGCTAGCTCCTGGTGCACAGGATAACAGCTCTGCCTGGATACCGGTTTCCTGTCACGCAAACGCTGCATTTTCACCGGCGCTTTTGTGGCCCGAGTCGGGGGACACAAGGCGACTTGCATTTAAAGTGATGGTACAGACACCTCACTAGAAGCACGACCTCGATAGAAATCGCATTACTGTCCGCGACAAAAGTTCTGATACGGCCTCACGGCTGAACGCACCACAGAGAATGGATCTGCGTCAAGCTCGCGCTTTAAGTTGGTGCGAAGAGACTCCGCTATCTCTTTGCCCCGTTCGAAGAGCACGCTGTCCTCACTGGGATACGACGTCTGCACAGGAGTGACCATCAAGCCGTGCCCGTGTCGTATAGACCAGCCACGGAAAAAAAGACGCAAAAGGAGCTCTTTGACTGCAACACACAACTCCTGCTCCTCACGAAACGGCCCTAGCTCAAGACACGCCAGCCGCCGTGCAACGAAGTTGGGAAATGCATGCGGCGCTGCAAGCACCTGTCGAATATCTACAACCCCATCCCGGAGCGCAAACGCTTCAGCGATATCTGGACGGCCGATATCAGCCAGAACAAGCCCCAGATAATCCCGCGCAAAGAGATTTTCGGCCTCAAGCGAGAACTCCGCAGGCACACGGTCGCCAGGTTGAAGAAATGCGATAAGTGGGGCGGCTGCCGCCTTAACACCGTGATTGAGAGCGCCGACCACTGTTAAGGAACCAGCCTTCTCATAGCGTAAAGTGATATGGCGATGTTTCTCGGCTAGGTCTAGGACGTAATCGTGATTCTTTTTCTGGGTAGCCCTTTCCGCTGCGTAGTCGACCAACAGAACTTCGTAGTTCGAAACCACCTGGGAAATAATGCTCGAGAGTGAAGAATCAAGACTCTCATGCTGCTCCGAAAATGGCACTACAAAAGAGAGGTCCTGTTCGTGAAAACCGCCAAGACTTGCATGCCTGCGAAAAACTCGCGAACACTCGCGCTGCGTTGCAAGTGGTCTACTACCGGTTTTGTTCGTATCGTAGATCCGATAGTACGCCAGGACCTTATCGATGCGGTTAACAAACGGCACCTTTGCTGCCATGCGCATCCACAACTCGTAGTCCATCGTTAAAAAGAACCCTTCATCCACGTACACCCCATCCTGAATCTTTACCTCCTCAAGAAGCGAACGCGTAAAGAAGATCGGAGGCTGCGCAAGCCACGCATACGGAATCCAGTAACGCCACAGGTCGTACACACTGCGCGCTACGTTTGGGATAACCTCTGTTACAGTACCAGCTCTATCCGTCTGAGCTCCTGCCCCAAGAACTATGGGATACTCTTTAAGAGACTCAACTACCTCCTGAAAAATGTTCGGAGCATACCAATCATCGGAGTTGAGCCAGCCGATAATATCGCCTGTAGCACGCGAAAATCCCTTGTTGAGCGCATCAGATTGGCCTCTATCTTTCTCTGACGTCCAACGCAGATGGGCATACGACCTCAGGATATCAACTGTATCGTCAGTGGACCCACCATCAACGATGATGTGCTCCACGTTCGGATAGTTCTGATTAAGTACCGACTCGATATTCTGTCGGATAAACTCGCCATGGTTATACGAAACCGTAATTATAGAGATCTTTGGATGCTTCATGTAGCTCAGCTAGTGTAGTGAGTTCCTTCCACTGCCCCGTTAGTTAGGCCGGATCGTCCGTCAACGTTGCCGTGGCTCCCTTCTGTTGTAGGGTAACAGAAAGATTACGCGGACCGCTATCAACTTTCGGTGAGCCCCACAGCACCACATCGCTACGGTCTATCAGCCGCGGTACTGACGAGGGGTCAGCCGCCATCTCGGTGAGAATTTTGGGGATATTCTCTGAGAGGTCGCTACCCTGAAAAACACCGACTCGACCAATACTGCCAAGAAATTGCGTTGTGCTAAAAGAACCAAGCAGGAGATCAGACTTAGTCCGGGGAGCTGATATCCCCTGCATGTCATACCCACCTAACACCTCCACTCGACCGGATTCGAGCAACGGTCGAGAGTGCAGACCAACGTAACGGCCATCTCGAAAGCTCAAGCCGAGCACCATCCACTCGCCTGGGACCATGTTCATGGCAGCAAACGTAAGCCACCGACCGCGGCCGCCTTCATCTTGCCAGTAAACCTGTGGGCGCACCCCATCTGGACCGCTACTAAGCGCAAGTGCGTACCCAGGTCTTTGGGGTGTCCTTCCACCAAATTTTGCCACAACTATAGCCCGCTTCCCTTCCGGCAGCGGCTGACTCAACTTTAGCCAGACTGTTAAAAGAAATGATTTGTCGAGGTGTGGATTGAGGTCCTCCTGATGAGCAACTCGAACCGCCCAGCCCCCAGAGGTGATCGAAACAGCGTCAGATAGCGGCTGCCCATCGGCTCGACCTACACCGGGCAGTGCAACCTGAGCCGAGTCGCCCTCACCATCGGAGCTGGCGACCTTGGATACTTCGCCACTGTACCTTGGCAGCAGCGTGCCGGCAGTAACAACAACGACATACGCTAAAAAGAATGATCCGATGAAAGAAGCTACCAGCATCACGCGCCGGACAGCCAGACTGCCTCGCCGTTGCTGGCGCTTACTTGTCTGCGACTGACCCTGAGTCCGAGCGCTTGACGGCTCAGCTGTACGTGTATCCCTCGCTTTTACTGCACAGTCGTCTGTGAATCTTGGGTACCCTCAGCAGAAGCTGATTCTTCGCTCACAGCGCCCTCTTCACCTTCAGCTGCGGCAGCCTTCTTCTTTGACCTCTTGCGCCCCTTTCCTTTCTCTCCGGACTCATCCTCAGCAGGAGCAGCAACCTGTGCAGCCAACACCTTAACGTTGACAGGAACAGCTACTTCCGAGTGAAGCTTAACTTCAACCTTGTACTGTCCGGCACCTTTGATAACCTCTGTCAGACGGATCTGACGACGGTCAACGGTGTAGCCGAGCGTTTTGAGGCTCTCCTCGATATCTTTCGATGTGATAGCCCCGAAGCTCTTCCCCTGAGCGCCAACCTTAAGGGTCAACTCAACTGTGACCTGTTGAAGTACGTTTCCGAAAGCCTCAGCCTCAGACTTCTTCTTCAGACGCGCTGCAACGATCGCCCCAAGCTTATGCTTGAGTGCACGCTCGTTAGCACCTGAGGCTTCTACTGCCAAGCCACGCGGAATAAGGAAATTCCGTGCGAAACCTCGTCGCACCTTAACTCTATCGCCTGTGTAACCGAGGGAGATGTAATCCTCGCGCAAAATAACTTCCATGATACGCTCCTCTTCTTAACTACAAGCGGGATAGCCTTCGCTCATCCCGCACGGGAAAATAAAACTACTCGAATGAGTCGGCTCCGAAATCAAACTCATCACCTGAGCGTGGGTTCTGCAGAAGTTTTGGATTACCCTTGAACTTCCGAACCTTCGAACGGATCAGGTGTGTCTGAAACTTGTGAACACTCTCAGTGATGCGCAAAATGCTCTGAAGAGCGTTTGGCGCCTCGTGATTAGAAGCCTCGTAGTTAAACGCTACGTACACACCGGTGCGCTGCTTCTTGAAAGCAAACGCAGCCTCTTTGCGACCCCACGTATCTACAGAAGTAACCTTCGCCTGATTCGACGCGAGGATCCCCTCAAACTTCTTAATCTCGTCCTTGACCTGAGAGTCGCTCAGACGGGGATCAAATACCACCACCGACTCATAACGACGTACTTCCATGCGACACCTATCTCTTTCTTCACTAATAAACGTAAGCAGTTAGCGATTACCGATCTGCTCTTACTAACACTTCTTCCTCTTTTCTCCCTTTTTAGGGGAAACATCAAGGGCTCTCAAAAGCCGGGGGAGTTTACCAGATCTCTTAATAAAGACAAGCTGGTGGCTCCACTAACGATTAAACCGATTTTGAGCTTCTTTAACCCCCTTAAGACCAAGCCATACAAGGGCTTCAACGGCCTTAACGACCACCTCTTGGGCATAGGGGGCCTCCTCAGATGAATACCGACTAAGCACCCATGTGGCTACCCCGTCAGGCTGTTGCGCCAAGGGGGAACCTGGGGGCGGCTTTCCGACCCCTACCCTTACCCTGGCGTAGCCCCTGCCACCACACACCTCAGAGATAGATCGAAGACCATTGTGCCCACCCTCTCCACCGTCAACCTTCACGCGCACAGTACCCAGAGGTAGATCGATTTCATCGTGGACAACAACAACCTGCGAGATTGGTATTTTCTTGAAAGCAGTGTAACGCTGAGTCGGCTCCCCGCTACGATTCATGAAGGTTTGCGGTTTGAGTAGCCCTGCACTCCACCCCAAGATGGACACAGAAGATTCTAAGGAGTCCCCCTTATCGCTCCACCCATCTCGGTCCAAGCGACCGGATAATGCATCGGCGACCTGTGGTTGAACGACCCCTTTTACGTCAGATATATCACTAACGCCCGAGCACAGCCGCAACGCATCAATTACCGCAAAGCCGATATTATGACGGGTTCCTGCGTAGCGTGGCCCTGGATTACCCAGTCCAACTACAGCGAGGAACCCGCCCATCATAGATACGCTTCAGTATGTTTATTACTTAGCTGGAGCTTTGCCAGCAGCAGCCGGAGCAGCACCAGCAGCAGGAGCAGCGGCAGCAGCACCCTCAGCAGGCTTAGCCTCTTCCTCAGCTGCGCGCGCAGCAACAACGCTCACGATTGTCTCGTCTTCATCACCCGCCAACTTAACGCCATCAGCGAGCTTAAGATCTCCTGCATGGATTGACTGACCAAGATTCAAGTTTGAAATATCAACTTCGATTGAGCCCGGGATGTTCTTTGGCAAGCAGCGAACAGATATTTCGTGAGTTACAACGGTCAAGATTCCGTTCTGTACCTTAACGCCAGGTGCTTCACCGACTACCTTAACTGGAATTTCAAGCGTAATCTCTTCTTTCTCATTGAGAGTCTGGAAATCAACGTGAACAACTTTTCCAGCAACGTAGTCCTGCTGAATCTCTTTAACGATCGCAACCTTGCCAGACAGAGTTGAGCTAGTGCTCTTGAAAGAGAAAACTTGCGACCGACGGGCCTTCTGAGCCATCAAGGTAAATTCCTTGTAAGGAACCTTGATTGCTACAGGCTTCTCACCCTTGTGATAAGCCACGCCAGGGATGAATCCCTCACGGCGACAACGGTTTGATACCCCTTTGCCTGTCTCCAAGCGCTCAGTTACTTCAATAGTGAAACTTTCCACGGCTTTACATCCTTAGTAAAAATCGAGCCGGAAGGCTACCAGAAGGCGCCAACGAGGTAAAGAGCTGACACCACTTTACGTTTATGGTGCGCCTGAATGGGAAATATGAGTTAAGAATACTCTGTAACATACTGGTATTACGATAAAAAGCAGAGTCGACTTGAGGCGAACGAGAGCAGCGAGCGCGGTAAAACTTCACTGCTCTACCGAAACAACCCACTGACCGAGTCATCAACATGGATACGGCGGATGGCCTCAGCGAATAGCGGTGCCACAGAGAGAATGGTGAGTTTATCGCCTGCTTCCGCTTTTTGCTGCGGAATAGAATCAGTGACTATCACCTCCTCGATGCACGAATCGTTTAGACGCTTGCGTGCTTCTCCGGATAGAACTGCGTGAAC
>JBIIHY010000182.1:0-6498 GCA_044235305.1 Bdellovibrionota bacterium | reverse complement strand
ATCTAGTCTACAGGCCTCACTAAAAGAAGTAACGATTACTCCCGTGCAAGATGCATCAATCACCTTCTCCGGTGACCTTACCTTGGGCCTCAATGAACGGAAACACCAAGCACTCGGTGGGGTGCTTACGGTTGATTTTGCCGAGATAGCAAAGGATTTCGACGTTAACCGTATCGTGGTGCAAGCGATCGCTGGTTACTTCATCCCCACCCGTATTCGCCCACAAGTTGGCTCAACTACGGTAGACCTCGACCTGGACGTGAAAGTTCAAGCCCCGCGTAACATCTTCGTACTCACCCCTTTCTTCAGCGCTGAGCTAAACTCAAACATTCACGCCGGAGGAACAACACGACAACCAGCCCTCTCCGGTGGAATGCAGGTGCTGAGTGGCTGGGTAGGACTAAAAGGAAACCGCTTCGATATAACTAACGGAGCTGTGACTTTTAAACCCGGCTCCCTCACACCCTCTATAGAGCTTGCCAGTGAAGGAATGTTGCGCACGCCAACAGGCGATAGCATCTTGATAATCCTTGAAGCATCTGGTCCGGTAAAGAATCCACGCATCTCGCTCGCCTCAGACCGCGGACTCTCTCAAGATGAGCTTTTGCTCTTACTTACCTCCTCACGCACTCTCGCTGGTCGCACTATGGCTAATCGTTCAAGCATGCAGCTTCGAAACGACCAACGATTCTTCCTCTCCGGAGACTCATTCAGTAGCTTCACGGCATTCTTCAGAAACCTCACTCGAATTGACACCCTTTCGTTTGAACCGATGTACAACCAGTTCACTGGAACAATTGAGCCCGCTGTAGTTGCCAAGAAAGAGCTCTCTTCACGCACAACCCTGGTCGGTGAGAGCCTGTTTAGCTCTGTGAGTAGCTCGCGCGCTGGCGTTGTTTACAACATCTCTCCTGCTCTCAGCATAAACGGCTTCTCTCAGACGGTAAGCACGCAACGCAATCCGATCATTAGCTCAGATCTGACCTATACTATCCTCTCTGAGCACAACGAGTTCCTTACTATCTCTAGCTCTGGCCTGCAGAGCATTAACGAGGATGAGTTATTGCAGGCAGCGCGGATAGGCAGGGGCTCGCGGATTCAGAATAACGGCGAGAGCCTCAGCACCATTCAGCGTGATATGGTGAACTACTTGAAAGATAGTGGATTCTTAGGCGCGACTATTCAACTTGAGTGTCCCGACTCAACAGAGTACTGCCAGCAACTTACCATAACGGTTGACGAGGGTCCGCTGTATACCGTCCGCTCGGTAAACCACGTGGGCCCAGCGCTTCCCGACAAGATCGCTTCACTTGTTGCACGTGCGGCGCGCCCCGGAGACAAAGCTACCGTTCAAACCCTACGCGAGATTGAGCGGAATCTCGTGGTGGCCCTCCGTAACGAGGGCTACATAGCGGCGCGCGTATCGCCTAGCTACGCCGTAGTAGATGCATCCCAAGCTCAAACAACCGACTCTCAAGCTCAGGCAGATCTGACGATAACTATCGAACCGGGATCTCCAATCTCCTTCATTTTCAAGGGCAACACCGTCTTCTCTGCGGCAGAGTTCTTAAACTCAATCGATCTCTTTTCTCGCAGACGCCCATTTGGCAACAATACCATTAAACTGCTGCTACAGAACATCGAAGCGATGTACCATCAGAAAGGATATCTCTTTGCTGAGGTTACCTATACTGAAGATCGCTCTGACCCCACTCGGTTGGTCTATCGAGTCGATATCCGCGAAGAGATTCCAACCGCAGTGTCGTCACTGCAGATTGCCGGTAATACCTCAATTCCGTTAAAGCGGATCAAAGTGGTCATGCGTGAACTTGGATATTCAGACCAGATCGATCTCCTTTCGCCAGACCATGCTATTCCGGCCGATCTCGACGCGCTTCGCGATATTCTCAGTGAGGTGTACCGCAATGAAGGCTTCCCGAACGTAGTGGTCAGCTACCACATTTCACAGGTCAGCTCTGCATCCACCCTGGTGGTACACTACACGATTGAGGAGGGTGAGCCATTGCGCTTTACCGCACTTACTACTCTCGGTGCACCCGAGGGAATTACCCTTCCGACTCCCCCCGTTACTCCAGCCTCACTACCGCGAGTGAATGGCTACAGCTCTCAGCTACTCGACCGGCTTAAGGAAGAAGGATACCTATCTCCTGGTATGAGCATCACGCCAGGAGAGGCCCCATCTGAGCTAGAACTCGTAGTAACCCCTGGCGAGCGCACTGTAGTTGGCAGCATCACCTTTGAAGGGCTCTCAAAGCTCAGTGAAGAAACGGCCCGCACACACGTTAAGCTAAAAGAAGAGGCTCCCTACCGTACCGAAGATGTGAGCGTTACTAAACGCGAACTGCTACGGTCTGGCCTCTTCTCTCGGGTGGATGTTGTTGCAACTGATGGCGCCCTTGACTCACCCAGAGAAGATATCTCTATCCGAATCGTTGAGCGCCCTCTCAACACACTTGAAGTCGGAACAGGTGCTAACTCTGAATTTGGTCTTCACCTATTCGGCGAGGCGACAGATAAGTCCCTCTTCGCCGACGGGCGCGCGCTCTCAACTCGAGTTGACACGTACCTTAACCAAGCTCGCGTGACATCATCCGACAACAGCCCGATCAGCCAGGGATTTGCGAACATACGCTATCTCGATCCCTCCGTGCTTGGTTCTGAGTACACCCTCACTGAAGAGGCACGCTTTCAGCGATTGCAACTTACAACCCAAGAGTTCGATCAAGACAGGCTGCTCTTTGCGTCTTACCTGTTCCGACAGTTTAATTCTGGTCTAGCCGTTTCTGCGGGTCATTCGCTAATCTTTGACAACCTCTCTAACGTCACCCCCGATGCCATAATAGACCCAGAACTCGATGACGGATCTGTGCGCTTAAGCTTCCTATCGGCAACAGCAAGCCTTGATCGCAGAGATGACCCGTTGATTCCTCAGTCTGGATACACTCTCTCGCTGGAGCCAAAGCTAGCACTCGCGGCAATCGGTTCCGAGGCGAACCTAGCTTCACTGGTTGCACGATCGACTACCGTTATACCCCTATCCTACCTCTCGCCGCGCTTCTCACTTGGACTTGGCGCGAGCGGCGGCATATCGGAGACCTTCGGCTCTACCGATGAGGTACCGATAACCCAGCGCTTCTACCTCGGCGGTCGCGCCACCGTTCGCGGCTTTCGGGAGAACTCTCTCGGACCTCGCGGAGAGAACGGCGCAGTTATCGGTGGTGACACGATGGTGACCGGAAAGAGCCAAATTCAGTATCTGGTCGTTGACTCGCTTAGTACTCACCTCTTCCTTGATGCGGGAAATGTATTCTTGAGAGAGCGTAGCTTCTCCTTGGGCGACCTACGGTACAGTACGGGAGTAGGCTTTAGATACCTATCACCTATCGGCCCAATCGGATTCGACCTTGGACACCCGCTCGATCGCATGAACGGGGAAGCCGCTCTGCGGCTGCATTTCTCAGTTGGTAGCACCTTCTAGCATCACCCCCTCTTTCAGAAGGTCTCCCCTCTTTTGCACGAACGTGGCAGGATGGGCAGCAGTAACTTGACCGGATTTGATTATGAACACCCCAGCACACATCTCTGATACCGATCTAACCCGTATTTCGTTCTTCTTTATTGTTGGGTTCCTTATCGCCGTTTTCTACTTCGGCATCGGCACCCCGCTGGTTTCGGTCCTCTTTAGCTACCTGATGATCTTCTACATCGGAAAGAAGCTACCAAAGCAGCTCACAGTCGTTGCATTTAGCGCGGTTATTATCGTTCTGTTCTACTGCTTCGGAAGATTTATTGCAGAGGCCGTGAAAGCCCTCCCAGAGGCCGCCAATAAGGCAGTGCCGACAGTTGTAAACTACCTCTCCATCAAGGGGATTACTTTACCATTCACCGATACAGAAACAGCCCGCACCTACGTTACTGATATGCTTGATTCACAGCTCGGGATAGCGGCTAAATACGCTCAGATAATAACGAAAGAGTTCGTATATGTTATCATCTCCCTCGTTGTCACTTGCGGTATCTTTTCAACCAAGCACATCGACCTCGGCCGTGACAGCTATGCGATCAAGAATAATCTCTACACTGCACTGACTACAAAGATAGCTGAAAGGTTTGCTCTCTTCTTTGAAAGTTTTCGCACGGTCATGGGAGCACAGGTTGTGATCTCTGCGGTCAACACGTTCTTTACAGGGGTGTTCCTTGTACTACTGCATGCATTCGATACCCCTATGCCGTACACCTTCGTTATCATAGTTATCACATTCCTGTGTGGGCTTTTGCCTATCATCGGCAACCTGATTAGCAACGCCGTCATATTCAGCATCGGCCTAACTCAATCCGCGCACCTTGCAGTAATTGCCCTTCTCTACCTGATTATTTTGCATAAATTTGAGTATTTCCTGAACAGCAGGATCATCGGCGGTAGAATCAAAAATCCGATGTGGCTGACCCTTTTGGGGCTCCTTATTGGTGAACGTCTTGGCGGAATCCCAGGAATGATCCTGGCACCAGTCATACTTAATTACCTAAAAATCGAGGGCGCCAGAGTGTCCCTTGATAAGCCAACATACTGCAATAACTAGATTTTTACCTTTTTAGCTGATCAGGGGCGGGTCTGAGACAAAAAAACAGGAACCCATCTTAGCAACGCCGCATCATATCAAACGATAGCCACGGAGGCGGTTGTTTAACCGAGCACAAGGAGATGCCGGTAGCACCGCGCGGTAAAGGTAGGACCGTGGGGTAGACGTAACCAAGGTTGGTAGAGGTTTATCATGATTACTGCAATTATACTCGACGATAGCGGCTCTCAGGCGGCAGCAGACGCAGCCATAGCTCTGGCGAACTCACAGGAGCTCGTGGGCCACATCCTGATTGCAACCACTAGCAGCGCTCTCACAACCCAAAGCTCGGCGCGCATCATCACAGGTGATTCAATAGTAGAGGCCTTTACCCGAGCTGTCACTGAGGCTGCCAACAAACGCATCGTTGTTCTAAGCTCGTCGATAAGTATCGACCCAGCGTCATTTAGAGACTTCTTAGCCAAAAACAATAGTAACAGTCTGCGTGAGCACTCAATCGCGCCGATTTTAGCAAACGGGGAAGAGATTTCTTCTTTGAACCTCTCTCCAACTTCACTCACCTCTCTTCTCGCAAAGCAAGAGAAGTGGCCACTTCTGCTCCTTGCAACAAGCCGATCGGCCCTACTTCTTGTCGCGCAGAGCAACGCAGAGAGCATTACAGAGCTACTCACTCAAGCTCTCATTCGAGCTCTCGCAGATGGGGACTCGATCCTCCAAGCGGCTGGAGCTGGAGCTGAGATAGCGACAGAAAGCGCTAATGCACTACTCACTCTCCCACTCGATGCGCGAGCTCGCTGCCTTAATGTAGCGCTCGATGCCTTTAACATTGAAGAGCTGTTTGCATCGCACAATTGGGAGAGCTACAGCAACGAAGCTGCAGCGGCGTCATACCACTCGCTAGCAGCGCTGTTTCTAACTTTTGGGGACACAGCTTCTGCTATTCAGTGTCTCAACTGCAGCGAGATGCTTGAAGAGAGCCCTCGGTATTTCGCCCTCAAGGCGCTCATTCAGCAAGCTAAGGGAGAGACCCTAGGAGCCGTTGCAAACCTGGTTTCGAGCCTACAGTGCTATGAATCTCGGAAAATTGACGATGGGAAGCACTACCTCTCGTTTAAGCCCCAGAACTTGGAAGTTATAAACTCTAGCCTCGTTGAGGGCCTCAATGCTCTCAATAAGCGCGAGAATGAGGACGCTCTGAGCCACTTCTCTCAGGCGGTCTTTAACTTTGACCCCTTCTACGCTGAGCATGGGGTATCTTCAGGGACCGCGAAGGCACGCTAACCTACTGAAAAGGCCAACTGATTTCCCGTCTGGTCTTTGACGGAGGCCGCCTAACAGGTCTAGAATACCGCCGGATGGTCCAACGACTTCTGGACGGTGTAGTAGCATGAGTCTAGCCCTTTCTCTCGCCCTAGCAGTGGCGTTCATCAGTGTATCCGGTGGGGCGTGGCGCTTATGGGGTGTCGACGGGTCTGTTCTGATCCCCTCCGGAACATACGGTGTAGCGGTGGGAGCTATAATGGGTGTCGGTGCCCTGACCCTTCACTGGTTTCAGTGCAAGAAACAGCACCTCAAACTTAGTCTTCCGCCGTTAAGCGCCTGGAGCAATCCCTGGGCATGGGGAAGCACTCTGATAATCATCTTTCTCTCTCACTGGCTCTGTAGATCTTATTCGTTTATCCAGGGTCCGCTTATTAGAGGTGAGCTGATACTGTTTTTTCTTGCGGCCTTCCTGGCAACTAATGCAATCGCTCGCTCGTCGCTTAGATGACTTCCTATCCTTTCATCTCTTCTGCTGCTGTGGTCTTTTTTTGAAGCAGCCGGTGGCAAGCTACTCTTCATGGACGATCATGCCATGTTTCTATTCCGCTTTAAGCTGCTAAGAGAACACTTCCCG
>JBIIHY010000181.1:0-6530 GCA_044235305.1 Bdellovibrionota bacterium | reverse complement strand
TGTCCGGTTATGTAGGCAGCGCTATCTGAGGCGAGGAATGTAACCAGGTCAGCAACCTCTTCTGCTTGCCCGAACCGCCCAAGCGGAATCGACTTCTGGTGCTCTTCTTTGAGCTTCTGATCAAGAGCATCGGTCATATCAGTTTCGATAAATCCAGGCGCGACAGCATTTACAGTCACGTTACGCGAGGCAAGCTCACGCGCGAGCGCTTTAGTCATACCGATTAGGCCCGACTTCGAAGAAACGTACGGCACTTGGCCTGCGTTGCCCATCTCTCCGACTACCGAGCTAATATTTATGATTCTTCCCTTCTTCGCCTTGAGCATCAGGCGCGCTGCTGCACGGGCACAGAAAAACGAACCGTTCAGATTTACAGCGAGGGTCTGCAACCACTCCTCGTCCTTCATACGCAGCACCAGACCATCCCGCGAGATTCCGGCGTTGTTAACGAGAACATCCAACTTCCCGTGACGAGACTTTATCCCCTCAAAGGCGTCTTCAACCGCCTGACTATCTTGAACCGAGAACTTAACGATCTCTCCGTCTCCGCCCACTTCTCTAATAGCGTTAAGCGTCTCCTGAGCGGCCTCTGGAGAAGAGGAGTAGTTTACGATAACAAATGCTCCCTGCTTTGCTAATCCAACCGCGATTGAACGCCCAATCCCGCGCGATGCACCAGTAACCAAAGCTATCTTCCTTGTTGTCGTCTCAGTCATTGTCTCCTCCCTTTGAACTATGTGAATTTTTAGAGCGGCCTCGTGCGGCTTTCTTCTCGAACACGCGCGACCAGCCGTTTCCGTCATCAGTAACTACGCTGCCTATCTTGGCATCGAGCTGACTGAGTGCCCCCTGCAACTCGTCAAGCACGCCCTCTTCAACGAACTTCTGCGCTACCCGGATGCCGTTCATCACGGCTCGACCTTTTGACGAGCCGTGGCACTTAATTGCAATGTGTCCCAGACCGAGCAACGGTGCCCCACCGTATGCTGCTGGATCCAATTTCTCTTTGAAGATCCCCTTGAGAGCTGGCTTAGCGAGCCACATCCCGATCTTGGCGCGCAGGCTAGTTTCAACGACTGCCTTCATTGAATCGAGCACCAATCCAACGCTCCCCTCCATCGCCTTGAGCACGATATTACCGACGAATCCATCGCACACAACAACATCAACAACGTCTTTGGCGATATCCCGTCCTTCGACGTACCCAATAAAGTTGACACCCTCAAGCTCAGAGAGCATCAGCGCTGCTGCGCGAATAATGTCGTTGCCTTTTGATATCTCAGTACCATTAGATAGCAGCGCAACGCGTGGCTTCTTTACACCCAGAGCCGACACTGCATAGTGGTGCCCCATGATAGCAAACTGCACCAATTGGAATGCCTGACACCCGGTATTAGCACCGGAGTCTAGTAGCACCGTGGGCGTTCCTGCTGTTCCCTTAGGAATGAGCGAAGCGATAGCTGGCCGAGCAATTCCAGGTAACGTGCCACCAACAAAAACTCCGGCTGCCATAATTGCGCCGGTGTTTCCCGAGCTGACTACGGCTGATGCCTTACCAGAGGCAACGATCTCAAACGCCACTCGAACTGAAGAATCTGTCTTTCCCCGGATGGCAAGCCCAGGAGTGTCATCCATCTCCACGACCTGCGATGCGTGTTGCACTGAGATCGGAAGTGACGAGGCATCCGGGTAACTATTTAGGTACTCTTTGATCTCGGTCTCGTTTCCGACCAGAATTGAGGCTATACCGAAACGTCGAGCAGCTTCTACTGCCCCCTCAACGACTACCCGAGGGCCGTTATCTCCTCCCATTGCATCGACCGCTATTGGAAGGGACGATTTGAGCGAAAACTTCTCAGAGGAGGTGGATACAGCCACGCCTAGCCTTTACGAGATCTATGCAGCTTGCTTAGCTGAAACAACCTCTTTGCCCCTGTAGTGTCCACAACCGCCACAAGCGCGGTGCGGAAGAACAGGTTCAGCACAGTTTGGACATACTATCGAGTATGTACGCTTAAGAGCGTGGTGCGAGCGACGCATATTGCGCTTTGAGTGAGATGTTCGTTTCTTAGGAACTGCCATAAATCACAACCGATTGTAAGAGACTCTCAATAATAAAGAGGTGAGTTATTACCACGCTTTGCGGTAACAACTCAACACTACCACTGATTACTTCCGTGGGTTAACGGGTGAGATACCGGCACAAATGGGAATTTACTGAGGAAACTCCTAATGCAGAGCAGGTAAGCACCTAAAAACCCTATAAAAATACCGACTTCCTTATATCCAAGCGGTATATAGGTGGCCACATCCTTTGGCAGTGCCTCAGGCATAATGATGATGTAACGGTCTAGCCAAACACCCACCATCAAGCACACACAAACCACGCCGTACGATAGCGGGGTCTTCTTAACATCGCGGCTAAGGAGCGATATGAATGGGATGATGAACGCCATCGGGAATGCTATCCACGAGAGCCCCTTCCAAGGGAACTCACGCGTGCGAAGGATAAGCCACTGGGTTTCCTCTGGAAGGTTTCCGTACCACTGCGGTAAGAACTGCGACCAGAACATGTATCCCCACAACATGCAGAATCCGAAAGTAAGCTTTCCGAGATCCCATAACTGCTGACCTGTAATGAGCTCGCCGAACTTCTTATTGGTCTTTGAGAAAAACATCGTCATCAACGCGAGGCCAGCCCAGCCGATGTAGATCTGGCTCACGAATATGAAAGCACCGAAAAGGTTCGAGTACCATGTGGGGTTTTGCCCCATGATCATCTCGAAAGCGAACAGCGATACGACTACCGCGTAGCACAAAACAACAACTGGAGCGTTAACCGACATCTTGCGCTGCAACGGGATAACCTCGCGCTCAGCACCCTTCCATCCCCTCACCAAGAAACGGTGCACAGGAAGGTTCCACTGAAGCTTATTGCTACTGCGATCACGCGCAAGTCCAACGTCGCCGCGAAGCGACATTCCGATGAAGCGCGCCATCAGGAAGAAGAGAACGAAGAAGAGAACGCTAAAGCGGAGATATACAAATCCAGGCTGCATCCAGAACTCACGTCCTGGCATGGGCTGCGTACCCCAGTAGAACAGGTACTCTTTACCGAAATACGTAGTAAGGAACACAACGAAGGCAACTGGAAGATACGCGACATTAGCCTCAGCAAGTCGCCGAACTGGGGCGCCCCACTTTGCTCGCACTATCTGCATAATGACCGTAGTCATTACACCACCGAGAGCCAATCCTTGGAACCAGACGGCATTTACATAGAATGCTCCCCACGTTTCAGCAGCATTGCCGAACATAAGGTTCCCAGCGAATACGCTGATTCCAACAAATACCATTATCCACAACTTAAGGTACGTGGAGCTTTGTGCTTTTAATGGTCCAGCATCAACAACATTTTCGATGTTCACTGGAACGAGATGAACGTGAGACATTCCCAAATCTCCTTACTTAGCTTGATAACTTTGAACGTAATTAACGATATCCCACTTCTCCGATGGAGAGAGCTTCCAGCCGTGGCCTGGCATTAAGCGGATACCAAAGTGAATAGTTGTATAGATGCTTCCCTCCGAGCGGTCTTTGTACGCCGCCGATGTCAGGTCCGGGGGAGTCTGTGCGGCTTTCTGTCCAACTACGCCGGGCTTGTAGGGTTGCTTACTGATATCGCCGTGACATGGGAGACAGTTGATACCGAAAAGCCTCTTCCCCTGCACAAGCGAATTCTCATCGCCTTTGTGCGGGTTAGTCAGGGATGCAGCCAACTGCTCACGCTCGACAGGGTCTGCCGGATTTTTAAGATTGATCGCATACTCTGACTGACCAATAGCGACTGTACCGGGAGCTTTTTGACGCATCATAACGCCAGTACGTTTCTGAACGTTCACCATATCGTCGTTGAATGGCAGTGTGAGTGTAGCACACCCCCGCAAGCATCACTCCGAGCAGTCCAAATCTATGCAGCTTCATCGCTAAATTCCCCTCATTACAAACTATCGCGAACATCGACCTCATCTGCGCCAGAGGCGAGCATCTTCTGTCGAACTTCATCAACCTGATTACCGGCACAAGCAACAACAACACCGAACTTATCGTGCGAGAAGCGAGGATCATATCCTGCAGTCCTAAGCACGTTCGGTATTCCACAGAAAGCAAAAATAGAGAAAAGCGTTGCTACTCCGCCAAAGAGAATCGTCCATTCATACCCCGGAACGAAGAACGCTGGGATAGAAGCGATATTCTTCGCGCTAGCACGAAGCGGCCAATCCAAAGACGTCCAGATTGAGAGCGCAAAGCCTGACGCACACCCGGTTATCGCCGCCGTTAAAGCAACGATCCGAACGGGACTCTTTTGTGGATAGGTAACCTCTTCTATCTCGTGGCGCGGAACCGGCGAATACATGCGGTAGTCAAAGTTTGCGGATTTAACCGCCTTTACCGCCGACAACGCATCGTCCATGTAAGTGAAGATGCCAACTACTGCTCTACTTGATGACTCAACCATACGTCGTAAGCTCCCTCTTAATGACCAGCGTTAGCACTTAATGGATTGTGGTGGTCGTGGCCCCCGTGTCTCATCGGCGGAGGAAGCACCTCTTTAATCTCAGTAATAGCTACTGACGGGAAGTACTTGATGAACAGAGTCATCCACATGCCGAACCAACCAAACGCTCCCACTGTAATACCAACCTCAACCCACGAGAAGTTGTAACCACCCCAAGCGGCTGGGATGAATTCTCGAGTAAGCGATTGGAAGATGATGTTAAACCGCTCGAGCCACATTCCGATGTTAATGAATATCGAAAGCACGAAGAGGAACGGAATGTTCGTTCGTAATGACTTCACCCAAAGCAGCTGAGGGAAGATACAGTTACAGAACGTCATACCCCAGAATGCCAGCCAGAACTCACCGAACGGACGGAACCAGAACTGGAAGCGCTCGAAGGTGTTGTTGCTGAACCACGCTGTGTAGAACTCAGTGATGTATGAGTAGGATACCACCCCTGACGTTACGAGAATTAACTTACTCATAGCGTCAAAGTGAAAAGGAGTAATCAGGCGGTCGAGTCCGAACGCCCTACGCAGCGGGATGATAAGGGTTACCACCATCGCTACTCCGGAGAAGATAGCTCCTGCTACGAAATAAGGAGGGAAGATCGTGGCATGCCATCCTGGCACGATACTCATCGCGAAGTCCCACGATACCACTGAGTGTACAGATACTACGAGAGGCGTCGCGAAAGCAGCAAATATGAGGTAAGCAGCTGTGTAGTGCTTCCACTGAATGTGATTACCACGCCAGCCGAGTGAGGTAACTCCGTAGAGCACCTTGCGGAACTTAGTTGTTGCACGGTCACGTGCAGCAGCGATATCGGGTATAAGACCTACGAAGAAGAAAGTCGCCGAGATAGTAAAGTAGGTTGATACCGCGAACACGTCCCACAAAAGAGGCGAGCGGAAGTTCGGCCACAACGCGCGCTGATTCGGGTACGGCATAAGCCACAGCGCATACCATGGACGCCCCAAGTGGATGATCGGGAATAGTCCTGCTGTCATAACTGCGAATACAGTCATCGCTTCAGCCAATCGGTATATCGGTTGTCGGAAATGCGCGCGGAAGAGGTAGAGCACCGCAGAAATCAGGGTTCCAGAGTGCGCAATACCTACCCAGAATACGAAGTTGGTAATGTAGGTACCCCACCCTATCGGATGGCTCTTTCCAGACTCTCCGAAGCCTGACCACATCTGGTAGAACCAGCATGACGCTCCGATAGCCAGGAAGAAGAGGCAGGTAAAGAGCAACAGGAACCAGCCGGTCCCTGGTGGGTTTAGCATCGCCAATACGGTGTCGTTAACCTCGGCGTAGGTTACCGGCCGCTCGTCATTCTTATGTTCGTTGTGTGTATGTTCCATAACCCTTTCTGGGATTTTAAAAACTACGCTTTATATCTGATATCCTCGAGATAGCTGACCGCGGGCTGTGTGTTCAGGTGGTGATCGAGCACCTTGTATGCCCGCGCATCCTGAGCAGCCTGACTGACCTTGCTATGCGGATCCTTTAAGTTACCAAACACTATCGCTTGAGTTGGACAGGTCTGTACGCATGCTGGCTTGATCTCGCCATCTTCAACCTGACGACCGAGGTCTTTAGCTATGTCCTTAGCCTCAGCTATGCGCTGAACGCAGAAGGTACATTTCTCCATCACACCCACAGTTCTCTTGGTGACATCTGGATTAACCTGCCAATCGAGCAGCTCTGGCCACTCGTACTGGAACCAGTTAAAGCGTCGTACCTTGTACGAGCAGTTGTTGGAGCAGTAACGGGTTCCAACGCAACGATTGTAGATCATCGCGTTCATTCCCTCTTCGTTGTGGTAAGTTGCATACACGGGACATACTGGCTCGCACGGAGCGTTCTGACAGTGCTGGCACATCATCGGCAAGAAACTCACCTTGAGCTCTTCACCACCATCCTCCGACTTCACCTGATCGTAATATCGCTCGATACGGATCCA
>JBIIHY010000180.1:0-6550 GCA_044235305.1 Bdellovibrionota bacterium | reverse complement strand
TTCTAACGTAGAGGTAGAAATAGTAGATTGAGAGTAGGAGACCTGGACCAAACAGTAGCCCTAAAAGCGCCCCTGTAAGCGAGTCAACAAACGGCTCTGCAAGAAGTGGCGCACCAGGCGAGCTGAATGCTTGATTAGCGAGAGCGAGCGCTAGTCCGATAGCCGTTCCTGGATACGTGATTACATCCGGGATAATCATGTAGTCGAGATCGATATAGGTTATCACTACCAGAGCGCAGCAGAGGAGAAAGGCGCATACTCCAGTGGCATTTAAACCAAAGCGCAGATAACAGAGTGTGCAGAGCGCTCCGGTAGCTATCTCGATAAAGACGTACCGAAATGGGATCTTTGTGCTACAGAAGCCGCAGCGCCCACGCAGTAGGAACCACGAAATGACCGGGATATTGTGCCACCACAAGAGCTGCTTCTGGCAGTGGGGGCAGAATGAGCGCGCTGGCTTTAGTATTGAGACCGGCTCAGAGAGCTCCTTGATACCGTCGTGAATTGGCTCGTATCGGCACATTGGGAGCCGGTAGGCGCAGACACTAAGGAAGCTACCGATAATAGCCCCCAAAATAAAACAGTGGATTGAGATTAAGATTGTAGTGTCCATGTAGCCCCCAATCCATTTGATTCCGCAAAGAGGTAATATGGTCTAACTTTTTTGCGTAGTACAGCCGCTGATTAGTGTGGTCGTGGTAGCACCCCGTTCCCGCAGCGCTTTTGCTCGTGGTAGGGTGTACCGCTGTGAATTCGCGCTTTGACAAACTCCGTTCTCAACACCACGCACTCAGGTACCGGGGCTACTCCCTCGCGCGAAGCGGAGATGAGGTAACAGCTACCTTTGACCTCTACCTTGAGCCAGGCATTCAGTTTCAACCAACCCTTTCATTCTCTGCTGCGGGTATAGACGACAAGTTCCTTGCCCCCTACCTATTTCGCCTAGGGCTCGTTGAGGCGATTAGCTATTGGAAGGCTGCATGTCCGAGGCAGATGATCGTTGAGTGCGGACAGCTCTCACACCAAGAGCTTGAGTGGTGGCGCGATCTCTTCCTGCACGGATTAGGTGAGTTTTACTTTCAAAACAATATCGACCCAAGTAATCCTGAACTCATTGCGATAGAGGCTTCGGGGCCAGTTGTTGCAAATAGCAAGATTCAACGTGCGGCGCACGGAGAGCTTGTGCTTGCAGCAGGTGGTAAGGATTCTTCACTTTCACTTGAATTGCTAAAGAGCTTTGACTCTGACGTGCGACGTGAGGTGATGATCTTAAATCCGACGCGCTCTGCACTCTCGAGTGTTGAGATAGCTGGTTATTCAGCACCTCTGATTGTGCGGCGAACTATCGACAAAAAGCTACTCGAATTAAATGCCCAGGGGTACCTGAACGGACACACTCCGTTTTCGGCGTATCTTGCCTTTCTCGGTACAATGATGGCAGATATTCACGGACTAGGCTCTGTCATCGTTTCGAACGAACGCAGCGCAAGTGAAGAGAACGCAGTTTTTCACGGCCTTGCAGTTAATCATCAGTACTCAAAAGGAGTTCGATTCGAGCGACTCTTTCGGAGTTTAGCGGAGAAAGAATTTCCAGGTAGTGCCTCGTACTACAGCCTTATTCGTCCGCTTTATGACCTCCAAGTTAGTAGACTGTTTGCCCAAGTAGCTCCGCAGCATTTAACTTCATTTCGCAGCTGTAACGTCGGACAGAGAGAAGATAAGTGGTGTGGACGGTGCCCGAAGTGTGCCTTTGTCTCTCTTACACTTGCGCCGTTTATCTCATCTGAGCGGCACATTGAGATCTTTGGCGGTGAACTGTTTGAGGTGCCAGAGATAATTACAGCGATAAAAGAGCTAACTGGTCTCCAAGACCACAAGCCATTTGAATGTGTCGGGACACTTGGGGAGTCAAGAGATGCGCTCGTTTTGACCCTTAAGCAGTACAGTGACACAGGGAAAGAAGCACCTCATGCCTTACTCGATATCGCGCAAGCGCTTTCAAAGGCGGGCTTGCTGCCGACTATTGAAGCAGCTCAAGCAACGCTGCACGCCTGGAGTGATGACCACGAGTTGCCACCACACTACGCAGCAGCTCTCGCTAATCTTGTGCGTGGAGAGAGGGCGTGAGTAACGCAGAACTTAAAGGAGAGTCTTTTCTTATCGTCGGATATGGACGCGAGGGGAGAAGTGTCCGGGAGTTTCTGAGGAGACGCTTCCCTTCTGCGCGTATCGGTATAGCTGATAAGGCCCAGCTATCAAGCGATGATGTGGCGCAAGTAGAGGGGGCTACACTGTACTCTGGTGCGAATTATCTCTCTGCTTGTAGTGACAATTTCTCAACCATTATCCGTTCGCCCGGTGTCAGTTTGCGAGACCTCAAGCCGCATCTGTCACCTGCAGCGAATGTAACCTCTGCTACAAATATCTTCTTTGCTGAATGCCCCGGAAAGATTGTTGGCGTCACAGGAACTAAGGGAAAGAGCACAACATCATCCCTCACGGCAGCTATCCTCTCTGAAGGGTTACCCGATGTGCGATTGGTGGGAAATATCGGGATTCCGATGCTTGATTTTATAGACGGGGCTACTTCTGAGACGGTCTTTGTGATTGAGCTTTCAAGTTATCAATTAGAAGATCTTCATCGTAGCCCACACGTTTCGATACTCCTTAATATAGTTCCAGAACACCTTGATTATCACGGCGGCTTTGAAAATTACCGTAGCGCTAAATTCTCAATCGCTCGGCATCAAAGCCCCTCTGATACGCTGATTTGTAACGACGCCTTTCCTTCCCTTGCTCCCTGTGTTGGGCAGGTGCAGAGCAATCGAGTCACTTTCAGAGAGTATAGTGACCCAACGACACGTGTAAGCGTATGTGGTGATGAGATAGTTGTTAAAGGCTTAAGCAAAGTTGAGACAATAGTTTCTCTCTCCGAGCTTCCTGTTCGTGGTCCGGGTAATTTACAAAACGCACTTGCTGCAATTACATGCGGAGTAGTGTTTGGGCTCTCGCCGCAGCAGATAAAGAAAGGGCTATTCGCGTTTAAGCCACTTGAGCATAGACTTGAATTTGTTGCGGAGCGGTGTGGGATTGAATTCTTTAACGACTCGTTATCAACAATCCCCGAGGCGCTCATTCATGCACTTGCTGCCTTGGGGGATGATGTAGAAACCGTGATAGCTGGTGGCTTTGATAGAGGTGTTGATATGACACCCGTTGGCGGACCGCTAGCAGCATCAAAGGTTAAGAATTTAATCCTCTTTCCGACAACAGGTGAAAAGATTTGGCAGGCGGCAAAGCATGCAGCGCCCGAGCGCTCGTATCATCGCGTTGACGTAGAGAGTATGGAAGAGGCAGTTCAAGCTGCTTACGACCTGACCTCGCCAGGAAAGATCTGTGTGATGTCTCCCGCTGCCTCAAGCTTCTCTGTATTTCGCGACTACAAAGATCGGGGTGAAAAGTTTAAAGATGCGGTCAGGCGGCTTGTGCGGCAGGGTGGATAGACCGTAGGAGTTTGCACGAACATACCTCGGGGTCCCCAAGAAGCGTATGATGGAGACTTCTGACTTTTTTGCAAAGCTATCCATGGACCGCGGACCTTCCAGGTCCGCTAGAGATGCACGGTAGTCACTTGTGTTCTTTTGGCGAAGCCCATGTGGACCGGGGACCTCCCGCCCTGCGAGGTGCTAGCTCCCAGACCCAAGTTGTAACACCTGTCTCGTCAATGCCGGGGACGAAGAATCCGACGACCGATTGCTAAGCGACCCAGGCGCTACCTTACGCTTCCAAAGCTCATCCGCCATGAGACGACCGAACCAGGGGCTCAGTGGAGCATAGTGTCTATCTCTACCCTTTTGGTGTTGGAGGAATCTGAGCTGTGCGAGGTATGCGGTACGTTTAGATGGATTGGTTAGAACCTCCGCTGAGACTGCCGCCTCCTGAACTATCTTCGTATATTTCGCTTTTAGTCCCTCATCAGTCACCAAGTCTGGATGGAAGCATGACTTGATAGCGGCTAGGGACTCGGCAACTGTCTCAGCAACCGCGCTAACTGGGACGCCTAAAATAGCAAAGTGATTAGGGAGCTTCGTCTCGGGCAGAGCCCGGTGCACAAGAAAATCTCCACAAGATATCCTTGCTTCATCATAAGCAGAGCGTCCCTTAACTAAAAGCTGACAACGTCTGGCGAGCAGCTCTAGGCTCTCCCCTACACGCTCGTGTTGCAGGGATGCTTGGAGGGCGCCCGGGTCTTTATCTCGAACTAGCTCTAGAGCTTCAACAATCCGCTGTTTGTCGATCGTGTCGAGTACCAATTTCTGTAGCTGTGGTTCGGCGAACGAGCCTCCTAAAAGCTTAATAACAGCGGTCGTGTCGGGCGTTATGACCGGTAAGATCTCGTGCAAGCTTCTGCTCTGTAGGAAAGAGGCCCAGACTCGTTGGACCGGTTGCCCAGCCTCTACGGCCGCTTTCCAGCAGTGAATTAAGGTTGCGGCTCTGGTCGGCTCGGAAAGAGAGTCGTAGACTTCAAAAAACATCTGATGCAGGTGAGTAGAGTTCGCCGCGACCTTGGTGGGTATGCGACAAAACAATTCCGCTACAGCCTTGATGTTCTCCTGGTCGTTAGACCGAATGAGAGCTTGACAGATCGAGGATACGACGGATTTCTCGTTGAATCCGTTGCGCACAATCTCGTCGTCTGACATGACCTGCAGGGTACGCTTAGCACGCTCGCATAATGCACGACCCGGCTTGGTATCGAATATAGCAGGTAGCTTTACCATCGTGTGTAAAGCACGCTGGAATTCAAGGTGGCCGGAGGATGTCTCTGATTTAGCAATTCTTCCCAGTCGAGCATGGATTGGCTCTCGTAGAGATTGGTAAATGCTCAGCCTTGCGCTGGAGCTGCCATCGGGGATTGTTCCAATCAGTTCAGCATATTCGGAAACCAATCGCCTAGCGAACTTCTGTATAAGTTCCTCAGCCTGCGGGTTTACAAAGCGTGTTGCGTGTAAGTTGACTAATTCAATAAACGTCCTGTGGTTAAGCTGTAGCAGGTCCTCTGGGCCGGCTACAGCGCATCCTATTTTACCGAGTGCCTCGCATCGAGCACGAAACGAAAGACTTTGCGCCTTGTCCCACAGAGCCTCCTTGTGCCTTGACTCAGGAAGTAACACTCGGAGTGCATGCGCTCCGCGTCCAACCGCCTCAGTGGGGACAGAGATCATGCGGCGCAGTGAGCGGTGGTGCTTGCTGCCAGCTGATATGAAAAGGTTTTTAAATTCAATTAGTAGTTGATTGTTGTCTAGGGATCTTGCGTTCAACTCCGTTCCTGCCATTGAATCAAGGATTTTGCCTTGAGTGTAGGGGCATAGGCTCTCAAACGAGAGCTCTCTTTTTGCAATTAGGTGAAGTGCTCCGGCGTGGCCGCTCGTTCGCCACGCAGCAAGGCACGCGCTGAGGATGCAGCGTCTGGATACCGCCCGGTTGTCATCTAGGAAGCTATCGATTTGAGGCTTGCAGCCGAGGGCTTGAGTTATGGAGCTTAAGATGACTCTAGCATCCCTCATGGCTTCATGGTTACCTGAGAAGTCGGCATCACCACTACTATATCGATACAGGTGTTTTGGAACCCCTGCGTCGGAGTACCTCTCGGAGGGTTCGCCGATCTCAACGTGGCTGGCGCAGAGAATGTCTGGAACTTTCGGATCGGTGCCTCTATCAAGACCCTGCTCGGCGTGAAGCTCGGCAACATCGTGCGGTTGAAGGATGCCCAGAAGCTCTTTTCGTAAACTTGCTGGCGCGCGGCGGTCTTTTGTATTTGGGTTGCTTAGCGCAGGGTAATACGCGAGCAGCTCTTGGGCTACAGCGGCTGAGGCGCCGGTAGCTTGAGAGAAGGCCTCCGCGTCTACGTCAGTAGGTTGGTGACCTCCAGTGCCGAGAAGGAGTCGTAGGCGCCCTGCGGACACAGAGGATTTAGCAAACGTGTCAAAATGAGCACCCCAGCTTACTACCCCGCCTTCCTTTCTCAGAGCAGTAAGTATCTCTTTGAGGGCTGCTATCTGATGCTGTGTCTGTTCCGCAAGAGCGGCGTAGACGATGCGGTGGGCCTCGGTGATTTCAGCATCGTGTTGACCGGCACGCACGTCATCTCGTTGTCGAGCTGGGTGACTGGGAGGTGTGCAGTCACTGCGACTGACTAAGCCAGATCTGTTTAACGAGGACACCCTCTCAGGATGCGTGAGTGCTCGAAGAGTATTAGGGAGATCTGATAGAGGTGCTGGATACTTAAGAAGAATTGGCTCGATTTTAGCTGGGAGCTCGTTAAGTAAATATACTCGTAGAAGAGCAGCGTGCCGCTGCATAGCCCGGCCAAGGGATCTTTTTGACTCGTTGGTGGAGCCCATGAGTGCCTGAGCTACTTTAGGCCCGTTAGGTAGAGTGTTGCTAATCAGCATTTCCCCAAGTTTTTGCCATTCAGCGATCGCAGCGGTGACCTCTTTGGAGGAAGGGGTCCTACCATGAGTGGCAAGGGGAGGAGACTGTTGAGCGG
>JBIIHY010000179.1:0-6553 GCA_044235305.1 Bdellovibrionota bacterium | reverse complement strand
AACGATCTTTGGATTACGAAGAAGTTCGTGAGTTAGACTTTCAATCTCAGTTGGCATCGTTGCCGAGAAAAGCATCGTCTGCTTCTCCTCAGGGAGCATCTCTATGATCCTTCTGATATCTGGCATAAAGCCCATATCAAGCATCCGGTCTGCTTCATCAAGGATGAAACACTCAACTGTTGAGAGGTCGACAGTTCTTCCACGAATATGGTCAAGAAGCCGGCCTGGGCACGCAACAACGATCTCAGGCTTTCCACGCAAAGCGCGGATCTGATTGCTGTGCGATACACCACCGTAGACGGTTGTGCTCTTGATTCCGGTGCGAGGAGCAAAGGTCTGAATCACTTCATTGATCTGCTCTGCTAGCTCACGAGTTGGAGCGAGGATGAGAGCCTTTGTTGCACGCGGAGTCTCGGACAAACTTAATTTATGTAGAAGCGGCAAGACAAACGCTGCTGTTTTTCCGGTTCCTGTCTGAGCAAGACCAATCAGGTCGTTGCCGGCCAAGAGCAGCGGAATAGCCTGTGCTTGAATTGGAGTCGGTGTTGTAAAACCGATCGTTTGAATTGTCTTCTTAAGAAAGGGAGCAAGCTCCAACGTATCAAAAGAGTTTACACTATCGCTTGTAGTAAGCGTCTCTGCTTCCATTTTTTTCCTTATATGGTTTTTTAGTCGTAACGCGAGGTTCCCTGCTGCTAAAGCATCACAGGCCCCGTCTCTATCAAGATACGCACGTAAACTATCGAGCGATTTACCACCCTGCCGGTGCGTCTCACTAACTGCACGTTGTGGGACCTCCAAAGCGGCGAGCGCATTACATTACATGCGCAGGTGCGTGTGATTCCGGGCGTGCCCTATTTGCGTGCTACGTTCTTCTCTTCCGCGCGTTCACCACTAAGGCGCCGCAAGGCAAATGGGGATATAGTATCTTTATTTCTCGGAACTACCCCGTGGGCGTAACACCAACCCTGAGACAGTATCACAATCCTACAAAGTAAGATAGCAGTGCTCGAAGCGTCGTGTTTTTAAGACTCAACAGGCTGAATTCAGACAGATATCAACACAAGGTGCCGCACACAGAGGCTTGTGGCAGACCTTGCACGACTAAGTCACTGCACGACTACGCGACTGCGGTCTCAGGCTTAGCAACAGGAATTGGAACCTCTCGGAGCTGATGCGAGGCACTCAAGCTCTTAGAAAGCGAGTGAAACGCTGCAAAATCCATCGGTCCGACAAGCGAAAGCGCTGTGCCTGAGCTACCTGCTCGTCCAGTTCGACCGGTGCGATGCACGTACGTCTCAGTGGTTTCATGGATAGCGTAATTAACAACCAAATCGAGATCCTTAATATCGATTCCACGCGCAGCGACATCGGTAGCAATCAAGAGCTTCAGTTCACCTGAACGGAATCTATTCATGGTGCGCTCACGCTCTTTCTGCGAGAGATCAGAATTTAAGCGCTCACCTTCAATGCCACGCTTACGCAGCAAGATCTCAACCAGCTCGGTATCCGACTTAGTGTTACAGAACACAATCGCTGAGCGCGGCTTTAACTCTTCAAGAAATGAAGCAAGTGCTGTCGCTTTTGCTGTAAGGGTACCATCAACACGCGCAAAGATATGATCTATCTGAGGCTTAGTCTCTTCACGCACCTCACACTCAATACGCTTAGGAGTGCGCAAGAAAGAGTTAGCCAACTGGTCCACTCGCGGCGTGATAGTGGCGCTAAAGAAGAGCCCCTGCCGCTCTTTCGGGAGCCGCGAGAGGATCTCACGAACCTCCTCTACGAAGCCCATTGAGAGCATCTCATCAGCTTCATCGAGCACAAACATCCGGCACTTTCTGAGCACGATCTCGCGCTGCTTAATGAGGTCCAGAAGCCGCCCCGGAGTTCCCACTATGATTCGCGGATCGCTCTTTAACTCGCGAACTTGCCCCCCCTGCTTTGCACCACCGATGATGCACGCTGGCTGAACCTCAGGCAGAACCTTGGTAACAACCTCACGAACCTGCAGCGCAAGCTCTCTGGTTGGGCATATAATAAGCCCAAAGGTACCGTAAAACGGGCTCGCATCGAGAAGCCGAGCAAGCATAGGAAGTACAAACGCAAGCGTCTTTCCGCTTCCTGTTTGCGCCTGCACTATCGCATCGTGCCCTTCGAGCACCACCGGGATAGCAGAACTCTGCACCGGAGTTGGGGTTGTAATATTAAGATCGTTTAAACGCTGACGAACCTCAGCGTGAGTAACTAGAGATGAGAAGGTAACCATGAATAACGAACACCACCCTTAGAGGGGAAACTAATAATTTTTCAATATTTCCCAAGAATTATAGCACAAACGATGCTGTTGCGAAACCTAGGTAAGAAGGAAGCCCCGTTGTGCTTGTTTCCGGAGTCGCAAAAGCCGTTGATTTTACGGGGGAAAGTCACCCGGCTTGGTGGGGCGGAGTAGCCACCTAGACGGGGTTCACCAAGAGAGCGAAAACAACGCGTGCTTGGGACCGCACGGCACTGTTGTGGGCCTTAAAATACTTATTGTCATACTGAGCTGCCCCATCAGTTAGCACCTTTCAGCTAGCTAGGGTTTTATGATGTGTCTTCTCAAAATAAAACGTTCCAAACGGGACGCATGAAAGAAATAAGCAGCTCATAAGCTTAGCCTTACCCCACTGCTCGCGTGTTGCGACCAAGAACGCGAGAAAAACGTAATCAAGAAAGAGTATGCCGTGCGCCATGCCAACATATTTTACGTAGAGCGGCTCGCCCAATAGGTATTTGATCGGCATCGCTATGAAGAGGAGTATGACTAGCGAGAGACCCTCAATACGTCCTGTTACAATAAACAAAGAAATGAGATTTAGTTTAGAGAACCCTTTGACGGATTGCCAATTAATCATATGAGCGCTCTCTAATCAGCTGGATGTTCATTTGTTTTGGTGAGGTTTTCCGGACCGTTGCCGCCGAAATGGCTGACAAAAGAGCCGACGGGCTGATTAGGAATGACGGACCACGGCTCCTAGGATATTCGCAACTATGGTGGGCGTCAACAAATATGCTTGCTGTTGAGACCCGACTTACTATCGATGAACTGCCTTCTAGCCAGTAACGGGCCCTTGCTCAGCTTCACAAGCAGGAGCTTATCACTGACGATGATGTGGCTTCAACAAGCTCAGCCGAGCAGCACAGATCCTCTCTCAGGATCACACTGGTTTTGGCGTACCTGTCCTCCTTCGCGCGAGGCTACGGAGAACAGGTCTCCTTCATCCAAGACGCGCACTCAATCAAAGACATTATGAATGCTCAAGGCATCCCTGACTTTCTTTATCCGACGAAGCCTTGCCGTAGGTGGGCAGGCTCCTCCTACTATTCCTAGGTTCATCGACCGTTCGACAGGCTCACCACACAGCAGGTTACGTGAGCTTGTCACGAGCTTGTTAAACGGTCGATAAAATCCCCTCGTAGACTCCTTTGAGCCTCTTGTGGTGCGCAACGTCGAACCAGCCCCTGATGACTTCTAAACTCCGCTTCCTTGATGACGGGACGCGAGAGGTCTGTCTGTAATGCTATCTTTCGCAACTTAGCGCCAAAGTTCCGGCTCTTCCCTGACCGTTGAAACCATAGCCCGGCGGGACAGCCTACGCTTCTCGAGCCTTACCCAATCCCTTGCGGAGGGTTATTTGGACCTCATCATGCGGCCGACTACCATAGTTAAACTACTTACAAAAAAGCGAGCGATGTTCCTAGCAATCAATGGTCAGTATCGCTGGTGAGTCGTACCCTTCACACCACACGGTCACTTGGCGTCTTCCAAGGAGCCTATTAACGGCGTGCACGGTTTCACACTTAAACCGCTCCATGAAGCTCTCTACCGTAGTGGGATCCTCAACGAGAGTGACTATGTGGATATGATTTCCCATCACCACAAACCCTATGACTTTCACAGGATGGAGGTTTTGCGCCACCGCCAGAGCGCTCCAGGCGACTGATTCGCCTGCACAGTACACATTTCACATGACTACCGAATACTCCCCCTTCATTACCCCACCCCCCTTATCAGAGTACACCCATCCGGGATTCCGGCTTGCGGGGCAGGTGACGACTTCCCCCTCTCTTGCGTATCGAATGCCACTTCCCTTAATGTGCGCAGCAACTAGCTCCCGTTGGTGATTTGCGATCTGCTCAGAAATAGCGTGAGTTTGCAGGTACGGACGCTCCGTTACGCAGACAGCTTCTCCGTTCGATACCCCAATACGGAGAACCTCTCGTCGCATCGCGTACCCAAGCTTAAGCTGCTTCTCTGCTCCCGGTGCACAGAGAGTCTGAGTAGAGGAGTCAAAGGTAAGAGAGTCGTAGTCCTTCACTCCCAGTTGGTCGATCACCCCCTTCTTCACCACATACGTCAGAGCAAGCTTAATATTTCCATCGACAACATACCCAGGTAGCGTTTCGATGTGGGAACCACTCCGGAAGTTTTGACATGAGGCTGCCTGTACAAGATCACCCGTCATAAGGAGTAACTTTGGATCATCGGTAATCACTGATACAACACAGTACTCACCCCCTTCAGCGACCCGAACCTTCTTGGTTGCGTCGTTAAGGCTCTTTAGGTCATCTGACACCTGACTCTTCGTCTCTTCGGGAAGGCTACGTAAGAGAGTACCCTTTACTCCATTGGTAAGAGAAACAGCTTTTCGGATCTTCTTCATGTCTCGAGAGTCTAGCGCATAGCTGATAAGCCTTACCGCTTCCGCAAGGCTCTGCTGGCTGAATTGGTTCTCTGGTACCGATAGTAGAGCCTCTGCTTTAGTGGAGTCGAGGGGGGCGGTTTGCAGCATCGCCGCCATCTGAGGAGGGATGTGCTGAAGGAGGTTAGTCGTGAAGATACTCTTCAGGTTGTCAAGCTGCGCTGTATCAGATGTCGATTCGTTAGCAGCACTCACGGTAACCTTGGATATCTGGCACGGGTTCTTCCGCCACTCTGCAAGCTGCTCCTCAGTAAGCATGGAAAGCTGCTCGTCATCCCTTCGGTAGCGCCAATCGTGGAAGGAGCCATCGAGACACCTCTGAGCTATCTCGGATAGTACCGGTAGCTCCCCGTTCCATTTCTTATGCGAGTGATACCTTCCAGCGAGTACGACAAACGGCGTTAGGTCACCGCCCCAACGCTCCCAGAGACGAGTCACTGCGGTCGCGTCTCCTCCGTTCCCTATTGAAAGGCAACTCTTAAAAGCTGCAGTTACCCGCTCACTAAGAATAGCCTCTGCAGCTTGGAACCTCTCCGTTGAATCGATAGGCTCACTAAAAATTGGAAGCTCTCCGCCTAGTCCTTTAAGAGCGGTGGCAAGGGTCAGGACCTTGAGCGCTTGAGCTTTGTTGGTAAAGTTTACCGGTACCTTAGAGGGTAGCTCCGGACCGATCGTATTTCGAGCCGACAGAACAACTCCCCACAACTCGCGGCAGGCGTTCGGTGATAGCTCCCCTACCGGTATCGACTCGTACCCAGAGCACGATGCAAGAGTTGCACGGGAGCGGCTTCCATACCGAGTCACATCGGCGGTATCCCACCACGTTATCGCTGCCGCAAGTGCATCAAATACAACCTCTTCAGCTTGAACCTCTAACAAGGTCGCCACCAAAATATCTCTACCGGTGTGCTTCTTGTAGAGCCCGCTAAAATAATCACCGATAACCTTGGCTTTCTCGTGCGGCTCAAGGGTTTCCCAGGTGGCCTCAGAGATGCCAAGCTCCTCGCGAGGGGAAGCATAAGAGGCAACCTCCTTAAATAAAGACTCAAGGTTGCGGAAGTACTTATCTGCATGCGAGCCGCTGCATAGCTCGGTCAGAAATGGCGCTAGCACTTTTGAGCTCAGAGCCGTATCCGAGAGATTGTAGTTGGAGAGGAAGCCCATTGAGAAGAGATTTTGAGTAAGAGCGACCTTAGCTATCTCTATCCGCGCACCTTCGTCGGCTATTCCGTATTTTTCGATTTGTTCAGATGTGCCCCCGCCAGATTGCGCAGCAGCGACCTTAGCTATCTCTATCCGCGCACCTTCGTCAGCTATTCCGTAGTGTTGGATGTATGCAGATGTGCCCAGGCCATCTACCGCAGCAGCGACCTTAGCTATCTCTATCCGCGCACCTTCGTCAGCTATTCCGTAGTCTTGGATGTATGCAGATGTGCCCAGGCCATCTTGTGCGGCAGCGACCTTAGCTATCTCTATCCGCACACCTTCGTCAGCTATTCCGTAGTTTTGGATGTATGCAGATATGCCCCTGACACATTGCGCGGCAGCGACCTTAGCTATCTCTATCCGCGCACCTTCGTCAGCTATTCCGTATTTTTGGATGTATGCAGATATGCCCCTGCCATCTTGTGCGGCAGCGACCTTAGCTGTCTCTATCCGCGCACCTTCGTCAGCTATTCCGTATTTTTGGATGTGTTCAGATGTGCCCCCGCCAGATTGCGCAGCAGCGACCTTAGCTATCTCTATCCGCGCACCTTCGTCAGCTATTCCGTATTGTTGGATGTTTAGTGATGTGCCCGAGCCGGGAT
>JBIIHY010000178.1:0-6617 GCA_044235305.1 Bdellovibrionota bacterium | reverse complement strand
CCGCGGTCCAAAACAGCTTCGCCAAAACGGCATCAATGACGGCCCCCCCTCCGGACCGCGAAGGTTTAGCTTCGCTAAAATATTGGAAGTGCCCACCGTAAGTTTCTAGCGGACCTGGAAGGTCCGCGGTCCAAAACAGCTTCGCCAAAAAAATCACAAGCGCCACCCTATGTTCCTAGCGGACCTGCAACCATGCCACCCTTGCCTGAATCTCCAAATCATCCACCCCCTCAAGCGCAAGCACAGCTTGGTAGGGATCGCCTTCAAGGTTAAGTAGCTGCGCCAACGCCGGCTCAGTCTTCATACCACCTAGCTTAAGCTTTCGAAGCGCCTGCCGAACTACATCTCCACCAACAACAAGAACACGATTGATCTGAACTAAGTGCCGATAAGCGTTTTGCTGCTCTGTTGGTACAGCCTGTCCGAAGATCTCGATTTCAAAATCGTCAGTAAAGAACTGACATACAATACCATCTGCTGCACTCTGAGTGCTCCGGATAGTAAATCCTCGAAGCTGACTGAAATGCCTTTCAAGCAACGCTTTAAATGACGACGAATCGTGAACTTCACAGATTATATCGATGTCACTTGCTGGAGTGTCGATATCAAGACACACCGTGCTGACTACGATCGGGTCAAACTCGCGCAAGACATTCAGAACCCCTAACACATGTAGGCAATCAAAAGCCTCTCTTTGTCGCGCCGTACCGTGCTCTAGGTAGGAGATATCTCGCCAGTTACGGATCATACGTTCATATTCCACGTAAAAATCGAGCCATCACGGGGACCCACCCGTCTACGTTACCAATTTAGCGGCCTTTATCACACCAAAACACCTCTTCTTTTGAGTCAGATTCTGGACCTAGCGTACTCTCTTACTGAATTAGCCAAAGCCAGGAACAGTTGTGCTTACCGCCGCCTCAAAACCAGAGCTGCAAGTAGTGTGGTTCAAACGTGACTTGCGTGTGTCAGACCACGAGCCACTCTCGCGCGCGGCTGCGGCTGGGCCAACTCTGCCGTTATTTGTGTTTGAGCCTGATGTTTGGTGCTCACCGGATATGAGCGCGCGCCACAGGTGGTGGGTGACTGAATCAGTGCGCGAATTAAGAGAGCAGCTAGCTACTCTCGGGCAGCCCCTTGTTATCCGAGCTGGGCGAATCATCGCAGTGCTTGAAGATATCCGAGATCGTTTCGGTTCATTCGTTCTCTGGTCACATGAAGAGACAGGAAACGGCGCCACCTATGCCCGTGACCGAGATGTGCTTGCGTGGTGTCGAGCAAATGGGATCACATGGAAGGAATGTCAGCAGAACGGAGTAATCCGCAGACTAAAGAGTCGGTCGCGGTGGAGCGAACGGTGGGAAGAGACCATGAGCACCGCCGTGGTAGCTCCTCCTGCTCACCTGCAACCAGTCTCTATTCTCCCTGGCGAGCTTCCTGCGCTACCAACCTCAGATTTCACTCCATCAGCACTTCATCAACTACCAGGTGAGCGTGCGGGAAGGCAGTGCCTGACCTCGTTCCTGTACCAACGCGGCGAGCGTTATTCGGGAGGGATCTCAAGCCCTCTCACAGCGGCACACTACGGCTCGCGGCTTAGCCCGTACCTAGCCTGGGGAAATCTCTCGATGCGCCAGGTTGTCAAAGCAACCCGCAACCGACAGGCGGAGCTGCGCGAGGCGCCACCTGCCTTCAGAGGTAACTGGCTGCGCTCGCTGCGGGCCTTTGATTCGCGGCTCCATTGGCACTGCCACTTTATCCAAAAGCTTGAGAGCGAGCCTGAGATTGAACACGAGTGCTTCGTTCGCTCGTTTAACGAGATGCGTAGCCGCGAGGGAAACACCGCCTACTTGAAAGCGTGGTGTGACGGCACAACGGGATACCCTTTTGTGGACGCATGCATGCGCTCTTTGCGAGCAACGGGGTGGCTTAACTTCCGGATGCGCGCCATGCTGGTGAGCTTTGCTGCTTACGATCTCTTCCTTGATTGGAGGCTTTTTTCTCACTTTCTTGCTCAGCAGTTTTTGGATTATGAGCCGGGGATCCACTATCCACAGATACAGATGCAATCGGGCACAACGGGAATTAATACCATTCGCATCTATGACCCAATAAAACAGGGCTACGACCACGACCCACAAGGAGAGTTCGTTCGCACCTGGGTGCCAGAATTAGCACACATACCAAACCAGTTGGTTCATGAACCCTGGAAGCTCTCGCCTCTTGAGCTGCACGAGTATCGCTGCGCTTCACAGACACCCTACCCTGAACGAGTGGTCATTCACTCAGAGGCTGTGAGGCATGCAAAGGAGGTAGTACGCAGCTTTCGGGCAAAAGCAGAAACAAAGGCTTCAGCGCAAGACACTCTACACCGTCACGGGAGTCGCTCGCGCCCGCAGCGGCGAAGGAAACCACCGGCGGGCAGAACCTCAGGAGAGACAGCATCGAGAGCAATTCAAGGTAACCTTTTTGAACGTGTCGAGGATCGATGAAAGAGAAACAGACGATAACGAAAGATGATGTAGCCCGACTCACCCGTGGCAAAGCTTCATACAACCGCTGCGGCAGTCGACAGATGAGGCATCGGTTGCGCCTTGATGAGCTCGAAAGGCTCTCTATCGCACGGTCTCGCGGCTACCTACTCATTACGCGCTCAACCCGGACAGCGCTAAAGAACTCGTGGTACCTTGATTGTGTTGCGCGAGCAAAGCCGTGCATATATCTTGAACGCACTGAGGCCGGGTTCCTGCTTTCAGGTCTGGATGATGAGAATCAGCCGGTAATAAAAGAGATTACGCACAGTGAGTGTCGAGAGCTGTTTACCACACTGCCCAACCTCTGATATCGGGCCAAACATGGACCGCGAAGCTTCCAGCTTCGCTTGATAGCACGGCCGGCAAGGCATTTATTGGCGATGCTGAAGGCTTCGCGGTCCATAAACTGTAATTATTCTGGAATGTATGTCTAACCGCTCCGAAGCACTCACTCGTTTGGAAACATTCCTTGAGCGGGTTCCGCTCTACGAGAGCACCCGCAACTACGACCGCCCGAATAAGCAAGGGGTCTCGCAGCTCTCACACTGGATTCGCTACCGCGTTATAACTGAAGAAGAGTGCGTGCGCGCTGTGCTTGCAAAGCACACTCTTTCAGTATCTCAGAAATTTATCCAAGAGGTGCTGTGGCGCACCTACTGGAAAGGGTGGCTTGAGATGCGACCAAGTGTGTGGAAGGGCTACGTTGAAGCGATACCTGCCCTTAAAGATAAGTTCGAAAGAAATACCGACTACATCGCTGCGTGCGAAGGGCGCACGCAGCTTAAGTTCTTTAACGAGTGGGTCAGAGAGCTCATTGATACAGGGTATCTGCATAATCATACCCGCATGTGGTTTGCAAGCGTGTGGACATTTACCCTACGGCTCCCGTGGCAACTCGGGGCTGCCTTAATGTACCACCACCTACTAGACGGAGATCCTGCATCGAATACCCTCTCGTGGCGCTGGGTTGCTGGGCTCCATACTCCTGGCAAGATCTACGTTGCGCGACCGGATAATATCGCAACGTTTTCCGATGGACGGTGGGCCCCCGATAGCTCTGATCTAGCGCTCAATCCCTCACCTCTCCCTTTTGATGGACCACACACGATTGAGCCGCTTATGGAGGTAGCAAACACTGCCATACCTAACAATGCAGTTGCACTTTTACACGATGACCACCTCTCAGCAGACCTCTCGCCTGAGTTCATTTCACGAGATCTCCGCTATGCAATTATCAAGCTTCCACGCGACACTCAGAGTGAGAAAGTTCGCGCGCACGTATCGTTACTGCACGCGGATGCAGCGACCCGCACCCACGCACACGTTGTGCACTCAGCAGAGGAGCTTGCAGCGCTAGCAACACAGCACAACACCTCAACTATTCACACCATGCTTCCATCAATCGGATTTGAGCGCTCAGAGATATTGGCGCTTTCAGCAAAGCTACAACTGCTTGGCATAACAACCATCTGGCACCGCACTGCTTGGGATAGTCGTTTCATGCCGCATGCGCGTGGCGGGTTCTTTAAGTTTTGGGAGGGTGTTAAGGGGGAGTTTACTTAGAGGCTTCACTCTGCGCTCTAAGCTGCTTTCTTCGTCCAGCACGCCAAGGCTCGCCTTCACTAGCGTACCGTAGATGTGCGCTCATATAGGCTTCAAAGAGACCATCTTTGGTGGTCTTAAATTTCTTATCTTCGCTGTTTTTACCATCAAACAAAGTCAGCGTGAGCACAAAAAGGGGCTCATCTTTAGCGGTTCTCCTCTTCATTAGTCCAGCCGTCATCATCTGATATTCATCCGCTGCCTTCTTTAGTTCCTGGGCTAAATATTGGCCTAAACTATCCTGCGCCATCCTTATCCGCATCGACTGCACAACACCCTTAGCACTAAATACAGTAGTGAATGTGCCCTCACCTGAGACTTTCATTGCGGTGCGCTCTAAAGCTGGAGGCTCAAATAATTCAGAAAACATCTGGCTCATACTCTCACGCATCAGAGCAACAGTAATTGTAATCCGCTCATGCAACCCAAGCTCAGCAAGACGATCTGATATGACGCGAAACACATCTTCAGCGGCACGATCCCTCTTCCCCGCACTGCCGACAGCTTCCACCACATCTCCCACAAGCGCACCTGGAACTGGCACCGCTTCAGTAGTGCGAAGTGCCACTCCAACAGTTGCAACCGCTTCTTCGACATTCCCCGTATTTTCTCCCAACTTTCGACCAAGAGCGCCTGCTAAATGGCGGTTCACCGCAACTTGAACCGACTCCGGATGCGACCCAGGAGTGACGCTATTGTCGACCCAATGTCTCTTACTAAACGGAGATTGAGCTCCATCACCAGCTATTGGGAGTAGCGGTGCCACCAACCCAGAAACAGGATGCTGCGCAGAGGCAGGTTGGCCGTGCTGTGGTTGCGCGGCTGGTGCCGAAACCTCTGACTGTTTTTGAGGATGTTCTATCATGCGATCAAGACCGCAAAGTGTACACTTACAAGGTGTTATGCCGCTATATCAATAAAGACGACTTAACGGCCAATTTCCGCACAATTTTGGCGAGTTGATGCCGATGCCTACAGCTTCTGGCCACTATAGCCTATACTAAGGGATAACGGTACCAGCCCCTACGGCCACCCTGGAAAAATCGGCTGTATAGGGTTACCGAAGAGGTCGTTTGGCACGATTCTAGTTGTAGTCTCAGTCACCGTCTCGCTTCCCCCAAAAGCACGCCCGAGCGGGTCGGGCCGCTCATAGGTCGATGTGACAGCGCTGTATCCTGTTCTCCACCCCGCGCTGTTTGGCTCCTCAAAGGCTCTGTAGCCGCCACGTATCGGGCGACCCAAGATATCATTTGGAACCACCTGCGTGCGGGTCTCTGATACCGTGTCGCTTCCACCAAAGAGCCAAGCAGACGGATTTCGCCGCTCCTGCGTTGAGGTGACAACGCTGTACCCGGTATTCCATCCAGCGCTGTTGCGCTCTGCTCCTCCAAATACTCCAGCACCACCCCCCGGCGGCACGATCGCTATCTGCCCCACTCCGGGATGCACCACGGCCACCCCTTGTGACGGATAACTTTGAGCACACACTACCGAAGGAAATAAAAGAAGAAGAGATAAGATGAATCGCATATGGCACCCGCAAATAGCCCGTATCTCAAAGACTACCATACCCGTCACCCCAGCGCGGGGTAGGTGTTTCACGGCGTGAGATAGGTACACCGCCCAAACTCCCCTGGACCGCGAATCTTCCAGATTCGCCAAGACCCTTGAGCCCGGCACTCCCAATCCCAAGCGGACCTGGAAGGTCCGCGGTCCGCCCCTCCAACAAACAAATCCAACTGGCACCCCCCATTTCAAACCGGTATATTCGCCCCTGTACTAAAAGCTTTCTCGGGCACCACACTATGATCATCCACCGTCCATCCCACGAACGTGGTCACGCTAATCACGGCTGGCTCGATAGCTACCATACCTTTTCGTTTGCCGATTACTACGACCCGAGACACATGCAGTTTCGAGCACTGCGTGTGATGAATGAAGACGTGGTTGCTCCCTCGCGTGGATTTGACACTCATCCACACGACAACATGGAGATAGTAACCTACATCCTTCAAGGGGCGCTTGAGCATCGTGACTCTATGGGAAACCGAGAGGTGCTGAAAGCGGGCGAGTTCCAACGCATGACAGCCGGCACCGGTATAACCCACAGCGAACGGAACCCTTCTTCCTCAGCGCCTGTACACCTGTATCAGATCTGGCTTATCCCCGAGAGGCGCGGGCTAGAGCCCAGTTATGAGCAGAAAACATTCCCGCAGGATGATCGCATCAATCGCTTTCAGCTCGTGGCCTCTCCCAACGGGGCCGACGGTTCACTCTTTATCCACCAAGACGTGCGCATCTACCTCGCCATCCTTGAAGGGAAGCAAGAGATAACTCTTGAGCTCGCCCCGAAACGACACGCCTGGATACAGGTCTTGAAGGGCGACAACATCACCGTCAATACCATCCATCTCGGCAAGGGCGACGGCGCTGCGGTAAGCGACGAACGATCAATCGCTTTCACGGGCAGCGGCAGCTCTG
>JBIIHY010000177.1:0-6628 GCA_044235305.1 Bdellovibrionota bacterium | reverse complement strand
CCCAACCATCTCCACCCCATGCTTCTCCTTGAGAGCAGCAAGAAGTCCCGTCATTGCAGAATCAACTTCCTCACCTTTCAAAGTGCGGTCTAGACGTTGGAAAATAACGCGATAGGTGACACGTCTAAATTCCTCACCCGCTTTCACAAAATCATCGACGATGGAAACAGTGGTGAGCGCATCGATATTCATTTCGTTGACGAAGCGCACCACTCTACCTGCCTGCTCACGCGCGCCAACCTGTAAAGTGACATCACGCCACACGGCAGGGAAATCACTCACCTCAGGCGCCTGCGGGCGCGTTAGGAGCTTGAACATCTGTGGGACACTCAACTCAGCATAGAGCACGGGCTCGCTCACATCCAGCGCTTCTCTGATACTTGGATGCACAACTCCCAAGAAACCAACTACAGAACGACCACATTTAATTGAAGCCTGCATACCGGGATGCAGAAACAGGGACTCGCTCTTCCCGACAGAGAAATCGCCACCGATACTCTTCACGATGCTGCTTGCAACAGCTGTGAATAGCCGCGCCTTATCTTCTACCGACTCCTCCTTGCGCCACTCACCTTCATACCACCGCCCAATACTAGCAAGGGTGAGTACGTCTGTTTCATAGTTATAACTCATCTGCTCAGCCTGTCGCGGCTCGTCAGATGGTAACTGTTCGGGTTTTGCAAAGAGCCGGCAGTACTCATATACCTTGCCTGAACTCACTCCCCGTCGACGATTCGTGGCCAAGAGCTTACACAGGTGTACGATATTGGTAATCTTCATATGAGAATGGCTCTGCTCAAGCGCATTCTTCATACCGATGTGCTTAGCAGCACTGCCATGACTAACACTTTCAAGTAGCGCGACATCCGTTGCTGAGTAAAACCCCTTGGTAATAACTTCAACAAAACCCGACCCGCGCAGAGCCGGCCTAACGGCAGAGACAACCACTTCCACGGGGTTGCGCTCTGCAGCAACATAATCCAACGGAGGCAGCTCGCCTTTCACGCGATTGAGACCTATTGAGCGTGCAGCCTCCTCGACTACATCATCTGCAGTACAAACATCCCACAGTCGCCATGAAGGCACCGTAAGAGCGAATTCTCGATCTTTCCCAACAGAAGTAGTCTCTATAAGAAAACCTAAGTTCTTCAGTCGCGCTGTCACCTCAACTTCATCAAGTCGCGGCAGATTCATATGCCGTCGGATAGCACTCAAAGCAACGGATATTTTACGCTTCTCAAGAGGGGCTGCCTCAACGTAGGTAAGACCGATAGCGTGCGCTGCTTCAGTATCTTTTGCGGTTCCTGATGAGCCACCAGCAAGATAGAGGACTCGCTTCAATGCAGGCACGACCCCTTCAGAGTCACTCCCTCGCTCAAACGCGTACGATGCGTCTGTTGAAAGACCCATAGCACGTGCGGTAACGCGCACACTAACGGGATCAAATGTAGCTGACTCGATCAAAACCTTGCGTGTTGACTCAGTCACCATGCTATTGGCGCATCCAATCACTCCCGCGACCGCCACAATCTTCTTGCGGTCTCGGATTAGAATAGAACCAACCGGAACGTCATACGAATTCCCGTCCAGTGCATCTATTTTTTCAGGCTGTGATGCAACATCGATTACGATCTCACCTTCAATCTTATCGAAGTCAAAAGCGTGCATCGGCTGCCCTACCTCGAGCTGCACGTAATTTAGAATATCGACGAGCGCATGTCGCTTTCCAGGCTCATCTACAAAGGGCGCGATATCGTTTCGCAGCTCAAGACGCGCCGGCAGACTCATCTCAAGCAATGCGTACCGTGAACACTTATCAGTGACTCGCCGAACAGAGACAGAAGCTTTCTTATCAGGAAGCTCGCCAATAACAGCCGGCACCTTCACCTGCGCCAGAGTTCGCGCAGAGATCTCTCGCGCGATACCAACGACAGAAAGGTGGTCCCCACGATTAGCGAGGGTCTCGATGGTGTAGATTACTCCTCGCTCCGGGTGGACTTCGACCCCCTTTACCTCTAACCCGATATCATCGAGCAGGTGGCGCAACTCGCTGCGATCAGCGTTTTCGCTCTTACACTCGGGAATCTCTATAACTTTCTCTAGTAAACGTACCGGTAACTTCATACGATCTCCTTGAGAACACGCAGATCATTTTCATAAAGCGCTCGTAAGTGCGGAAAGTTGTAGAGCTGCGCTGCAAGACGCGAGGTGCCGAGACCAAAAGCGAAGCCCGATACCTTCGCAGGATCAAACCCGAACTCTTTCAGCACGTTTCCGTGGATCATCCCTGCACCAGCAACTGTGACCCAACCAGCACCGCCACACGCACCGCACCCTGCCCCCTTACATACCGAACAATCGATCTGCGGCCCGATACTTGGCTCAGTATACGGATAGAACTTCTGCGCAAAGCGTACCTTTCTACGCTTCCCGTAAAGCTCTTTGAGGATGTGAGTAATCAGACCTATCAAGTGCGACAGGGTGAGCCCCTCTTCCACCCATACCAACTCGTACTGGTGGAACATCGCCTGGTGCGAAGCATCTTCCGTTTCGTTGCGGTACGTCCGACCGAATGAAGCCACTTTTATCGGAAGCTTTGCTCCCTCAAAAAGCTGCCGCTGTTGTAATGTACGCGCCTGCACCGATGTAGTGTGCGTACGCAGAACGTGCCCTGTCTCAGTGTAGAACGTATCCTGCATATCGCGGGCTGGATGGTGCTTGGGAATATTGAGCGAATCGAAGCAGTAGTACTCGGTCTCTATCTCTGGGCCCATGACGCTTTCAAAGCCGAATGGCCGCAGGATCTCTGTAATCCTCTCTTCAACGATCGAAATCGGATGCACAGAGCCAAGACCAGCTCCGGCGGCAGGAAGGGAGAAATCTACAAACTGTTCCCCGAGCTGTCGCTTAAGAGCCTGTGCTTTTAGACCAGCCTCGCGGCCCGCTATTCCGTCTTCGACCAGGGTTTTAAGCTCATTGAGCGCGGCCGCTACCGTTGGCTTATCCGCCGCAGCAACATCTCGAAGCCCCTTAAAGAGCTCTTTAACGGTGCCATCTTTCGACAACCAGTCACGCCTGACGATCTCAAGGTCAGCCGAGCACTGAACTGCGGCGAGCTGCACTGAAAACGCTGCTCGCAACTCCTTTATTCGCGCCTCTGATAAATCCGTACTCATTCCACGCTATCCTTCTGTAAACCTGCTCCAATTTAGGCTAAACCCAAAGATGGGTAAAGGCTCGTAAAGCCGAGGAAAAGCTTTACTCCCGATTGCGCCCCCACCACGCGCGGGGTACAAAAGACCGACAACTAAGTCTGCACAGTCTAGCCAGCAATGAATACCCCCCAGACATCCTCAATAAAGTCAGCCGTCTTCCTGATCGTCCTCCTGGATGTCATGGGGTTGGGCCTGATCATCCCCTGCCTTCCCTTTGTTGGAAAACACTTTGGCGCCAGTCCACAGACGGTAACGCTGCTTGGAACCACCTACGCCCTCTTTCAGTTTGCTCTTTCGCCGGTCTGGGGAGGGCTGTCAGATAGGTTTGGGCGCAAGCCAATACTGCTTCTCACACTGGCTATCACAACGTGTGGACACCTAGCATTTGCTTCAGCTACCACCCTTACCGCGCTTTTTGTTGCCCGAGCCCTCGCTGGCACCGGTGCTGCTAACATCTCTACCGCCCAAGCCGTGCTCTCAGACACCCACCCAGTAGGCGAACGGAGTCGCGCAATGGCGCTCATTGGGGCTGCTTTTGGGCTTGGATTTGTGCTCGGGCCGCTATGCGGAGGACTCCTGTTCCAATATGTGAATCCAGCCGCCCCCGCACTATTTTCAGCTATGTTGGCGGTCGGAAACCTGGCCTTTGTTACACTTTCAATCCCTGAGACTCGCCACCTTGCAACGGCCCAGCAACACCAGCGCTTCTCGCTCTCAGCGTTCTTACGCCTTGAGCCTCAAATGCAGAAACTCGTGTTTATTACGCTCCTAACAATGACCGCCTTCGCCCTTATGGAGCAAAGTATTGGGCTCTACATCCAGCAGACCTGGTGCCGCACTTCTGGTGTCCAACTGATGCACGATGGAACTCGACTCACCAGCATGTTTCTCGTTGTGGTAGGTATCTCTGCGATCTTTGTGCAGGGCTACTTCGTAAGGAAATGGCTAAAATCGACTGCCGAAGAGACAGTATTTAAGCGCGGACTCGTGACTCTAGCATTTAGCCTTCTATTGATTCCTATCCTCGGTTGGATCGGTAATTTCAATCTCTTTCTTGTTCTGGGAACACTGATAGCGCTAGGAAGTGGGATGTTTAATCCTGCCATCGCCGGCCTTGTTTCCCGATACTGCGGCGAAGAGCGGCAGGGATACGGGCTTGCGGTAAACCAATCTTCAGCAGCGATGGGTCGTATCTTAGGTCCAACTATGGCCGGAGCGCTTTTTAGTGTAGCCGCGCCAGCTCCCTTCGTTGCGGGAGCTTGTCTAGCTGTAGCGGCTCTCTTATTCTCGCGCCGCGTTACGCCGCCTTAGCAGCTTGTTCGGGCGAATGCGGCTTATCCAGGAGAGCCAGGAACAATCGTAGCTTAACTTCAGCTAGAGAGAGATCGACAACCGCCGTATCTCTCTCCTCGCCCAGCTTGTGGTAACACTCAGCTACAAAATCTCGGTAGTTTTCGGCAGAATTATCGGCAGGCACTCGTTCGCTCTTCATATGCAGGGCTCTCCCTTGTCGTTACTTTAAGCAACCTAAAGCAACTGGGAGAGCCCTCATATGAGAGTGATCACTACGCCGTCTCGTCGACTGCGAGCAGGGTTGGGCCTTCGCCGATATCCCCGTCATGACCGTTGTGCTGAGCCTCATGATGACCCTCATCCCCGTGAGTGTCAGCTCCAGAGCTCTCTTCCTGCGCTGCACCTTCGCGTGGAATAGCCAAAGTAACAGCCCTCTTTACGAAGTACTTATCACCTTCACTGAGCTTCTCAACCACTTGGTCAGCTACAGCCTCGGGAACATCAACGAACGAATACACACCACGAACACTTACGCGGTGCACATCCGATGGGTTCACACCTGCCAGAGCTATCACATCATTGGTGAGTGCTTCACCAGAAACGCCCTGCTGCGAGCCGGAGCCCACGTACAAGCGAGCCTCTTTATCGACCACCATCTGACGACGGGGCTGGCGCGGTTGACGCGGCTCACGCCCTTCACCCGAGCGCTCATCGTCGCGACGATCACGATCTCTAAAATCGCGGTCACGTCCGCGACCACGCCCACGACGAGGCTGCTCGTCCTCGCCCTCATCTGAGAAGCGCGGCTGACCCTCATCGAGGTCCTCAAAATCGCCCTGTTGGAAATCGCGTCGACCACCACGGTCACCACCGCGGTTACCACGATTATCGCGGCCACCACGGTCACGGCCACCGCGTCCACCACGGTCACGACCACCACGACCATCACGTCCCTGACCTTGTCCCTGACGGCGGCCCTCTTCGCGGTCCTCGTCATCAAACTCCTCACCATCACCCTCATACTCCTCTCCCTGCTCACGAGCAGGAGGAGCGGCCTTAAGTGATGGAATCACTGAAAGCGTATTGTGAAGCAAGAGCGCCACGATATCACGCGCGTTCGCATCACCGAGAACGTTATCAACGAGGGTAGCCAAGCTAGGATCAGCAATAAGGCCCTTCTCTATAGACTGAGCACGGAGAGAATCGAACTTCTTAACGAAGAGGCTCTCTGGCGTTGGGAGCGTGCCCTGCACAAACTCAAGTTTCCCCAACTTCTTGAGGTAGTGGAAATTTGAGATATCAAGAGCTGCAACGAGGCTTACAACCTTCTGCGTCTTGAGGGCCTCAGACTCGGAAGCATAACGATGGAAATATATCTCAGGATCAGTTGGCACTGAGTAGTTAATCACCACCTCGAACTCCTCAAGAGGTAACCCACGAGCTGCAACATCCGTGAGAACAAGAACCTGAACTTCCTTCTTCTGAAGCTGCTGAATGGCCTTGCTGAGCTTAATCTGAGGAACGTATCCAATCAGCTTAAGAGAAGAGATGCCGCGCTTCTTAAGAATAACATCGGCAAAATCTGCATCAGATGGGGAGTTGCAATAAACGAGGCATGAATGCCCTGTCTCAAGCTCTACCAGATCACACAAAGCCTGAGGCTTTGCGAGCAGAGAGGTTCCTACTTCGTAATAAATGTGCTCCATAATTTGCACTAGTGCTCCTAATAATTGAACTCGCCTCACGATCCTGGAAAACGCGACTGCAGAACGCATCGACCTTCAGGAATGGGTCTGTTCCTTTTGAAAAACTCACCCGCCAGAAACCGCTCTCTCTAAATCCGTTCTATTCACCACCTTAACCAAAAAATAGGTAGGGCCGGATTAGGCAGGTCACTATCGCTGACGAATATGACTGATGAACTGAGCACGTTTCGAAGAAACGCGGGGCCGATCCGTAACTCTCCATGAGGCTTAGTGGTGCGATAGACACCGGCTCTCGAGAAAATATAAGTTGCGGCCATTCTCAATTCTAAGAGGGTATTCTATACCATACATGGAAAATATCGGAAGTTTACTGATTAGCTTTTTATTCTAGTGCGCCAAAAATGGCTCAACATA
>JBIIHY010000176.1:0-6639 GCA_044235305.1 Bdellovibrionota bacterium | reverse complement strand
CCGGGGGCAGCACCTGATAGTCCATTCATTAGCTCTCAGGAGCTACTAACCTCTGGTTTGTTGAGTGAAGGGCTCTCGTTGTCAACAAAGAGTCGGCTCATCGATGCCAGTTTTAGAGTTCAGCAAGCGCTTTACCTTGATCCTACTAATGCCCGTTTGCAGTTGACCCTGGCACTTATGCTCCGACAAATGGGAGAGCTTGAAGAGTCGGTGAAGATGTTTTCGCGATTGTATGCGACTCAACCGCGTAATCCGGATGTATTGGTGGGGTATGCCGATGCTCTTGTCGCTAGCGATAAACATGAGGAGGGGCGACGACTGCTCAAAGAGGCGTTTCGACTCTTCACAGGGGCAGGCAACTTGCCGCAGGCAGCGCGGCTTGCGCGTTCAATTTCAAACGTAGCCTTCGGGGTGGGTGATGAACAGGAGGCGCTTTGTTACTCCTACGAGGCTCTGATGTTAAGCCCGCTTCCGGACCAGGTGGCCGCACACGGCAAGTTGCTGGTCGGGCTCAATCTTGCCACCCGGGCTATCCAGGCTATAGACGAGGCAGCGGTGTTAAATCCTCCGGTTTTACGGTCAGCTAGAGTCCAGCATGTTCGTGCACTCTCGTTTTACGCCACGGGTGACTTTGTACGAGCCGTTGATGCAGCAGACCTTGCAATTCAATACCTTTCCAAAGACCCCGAGATAAGTTCCGAAGTGTTTGCTGCGCGCTGGCTTGCAATTAGTAAAATTGACCGGTCCCAGGACACTGAGGTTGAAATACAACGCTATGAGGAGCAACGCCAGGAGGTGGTCGATTTCGCTGCTCGTGCTGGATTTGAGCTTGTTTTCTGGCCGCCTGATATGACCGCCGCGCTTCAAGCCGAAGCGGCCGCTTCAGATACAGATGTTGCTGCTAAAAGCTAGCGTCGCCTGCTTCGCTCTCTTCGTACGGCGTCAGTTCACTTTCGTCTAAGTTGTCAAAACGGGTGAACTCGCCTGAGAACGCTACGCGCACCGTGCCGGTGGGGCCGGATCGCTGCTTGCCGATGATTATCTCAGCGACTCCCTTATCGGTTGAGTCTTTGTTGTAGACCTCATCTCGGTAGATAAACATGATGATGTCGGCGTCTTGCTCGATGGCTCCGGATTCTCTCAAGTCGGAAGTCAGCGGTCGTTTGTCGGTTCGACTCTCAACGGATCGGTTAAGCTGAGAGAGCGCTACTACGGGTACGTTTAGCTCTTTAGCGAGTGCTTTGAGCGAGCGCGAGATATCGCTGATCTCTTGCTCACGCGAATGAGAGTACGCTGGGCTCCGCAAGAGCTGGAGGTAGTCTACTACGATAAGCCCTAACGGGTGCTCACGGTGCAGTCTGCGCGCTTTAGCGCGAACCTCTGTGATCGTGAGGGCAGGGGTGTCATCGATAAATATCTCAGCTTCTGAAATCCTACTCGCTCCGTCTACAATCCGCGCAAAGTCGCGCTCGGTGAGATTTCCGGTTCGCACAGATGAGTTGTTGATGCGCGATTCGCTGCACAACATACGCAGTACGAGTTGCTCTTTTGACATTTCAAGGGAGAAAAACGCCACAGGTCTGCGGTGATAGATGCCAACATACTGCGACCAACCAAGAACAAGAGCGGTCTTTCCCATCGCGGGGCGCGCAGCAACGATGATTAAGTCAGAAGGTTGGAAACCTGCTGTAAGCTTATCGAGCTTTACGAGCCCGCTCGGCACGCCGGTAACCGGTTCTTTCTGATCGTAGAGCTTCTCTACTAACCGGATCGAATCCTGAACAACATCGCTCACGCGGCTAAAATTTGAGCTTGTCTTAAAATCTGAGACGCCAAGGATGCGTTGCTCTACGCCATCAATGAAATCCTCAAGCTCTCCCTCCATCTGGAAGGCTGAGTTGATGATGTCTGTTGATTCATGGATGAGGCGCCGTCGTACCGACATCTCTTTGATCATGCGCGCGTAGTAGCCAACGTTGGCTGCATTCGGAACGGCTGATGCGAGGTACGAGAGGTACTGAGGACCGCCTACGTTCTCAAGTTCACCCTTAGCTCGTAGCTGTTGGCCGAGAGTGACGATGTCGATCGGCTCGCGCTTGTCCGAGAGCATCGCCATCGCTTCAAAGATCGTCTGGTGCGCTGTCTTGTAAAAGTCATCTGCTCTGATGCGCTCAAGGCACACGTTTATCGCCTGGTTGTCCAGTAACACGCTTCCGATGACTGACTCTTCTGCTTCCATGGAGTGCGGCGGAACACGAGGTCCTGACCGCTGCGCGGGAGCTTCTGAGCTCTTTCTATCCTTGTAACGGCGGGCGTTCTCCATGGTTGCGTCGAGGGATGTCCAGCAAGTTAATAAACCAGATTCGGCCCGCGAGTATCTATCACGACCACTGCAAGGTCAATCTTTAATTCCGGTTTCCTTAGCTGGATACAACCTGGACAAAAGGCTAAAGCACTCGTTGCTAAAGACGTCGTTGGCCCCAAGAAGTTTGCTAACGGGGGTACTAATCCCGCCAGATTGTCTCAGAGTCTGAGAGGTCTATCCACTTAGAGGCAGATTTGAGGATATCACCCGTATTAAACTGACCAAAATCGGCGTTGGTGGTATCAGAGCCTAAGTCTTTTATCAACCCAAGCGGGTACGACAGCTCTCGGCTCGGACACACCACAACAACTGACCGTTGTGACGGTGAAGAGTCCTTAATCTTTTCTTCAGAGTTTTCGGATGATTCGGCTGATGTAGCTTCTTCGTTGCCGCCTCTTCTGATCTTTAGGGGAGCGCCACCACGCGCAGCAGGGGAGGAGCCATTAACGGCGGCGATAAGCTCTGCCGGCATGTACTCATTCTCTTTGCTAAAGGAGGTAAGCCCCATGGCAAAAGCTACCATATCGGCTGCCATCTCCAGATCTACACTCACTTGGCGAGAAATGCCCTTAGGGGGGAGTCGCTTTACAATTACTGATAGTCCAGCTCGGGCTACGGCGTCGAGGAAAGCGCGTTGTCTTGAGTCGTCCTCATAAGGAATAAGGGTGTAGTAGCGAGCAACTGTTGGTGCGATACCAGAGGTTACTCCTCTTACGAGGGCTGCCATGTCTACTTTGCGGTTAATTCGTCTGGTGGCGCGGTCGAGTCCGGTTCCATCGATGAACAATCCTATCGATTTGCGCTCTCGCTTCTTGATGAACCCTTTTCCCAACTCTTCGTATTTCATAAATACCTACTACCTCTACCTACAACGTATCTTGCTTAACCGTAGGAGCAAGACTCAGCCTGCTCACTAATTGTCTCAACACACCCTGCGCTCTTTGAAGTGCAAGCGGTGCCCTCTACCCAAAATTGTCGCGACAATTGAATGCCACGCTTGTATTAACGAGCTGCTCTCTTAGGTACCTTCAGATGCAACAGGTATGAGTATAGCGTGATTTCAGGGGTAAAGCTATCGGGTGGGGTGGCTTCTTAGGTTACCGTATCTCAACCCGAGCGCCTACCGGCAGGGTGTTATACAATTCGGTCATATCTTCGGGGTCAACACGAATACCCCCCACCTCGGCGGACCACAGTGGTCCCTCATGGATTGCTGTCTGTCCGTCTATAAAGAGGGCACGTGAGCCGAGGGCTCCGCGCCGAAAGCGTTGTTTATCTCCCTCGCTTGGCACCTGCAGACCGCGCGACTCAAAGTATGAGGTTGGGGCATACCATGTCGGTTCAGTCTGTTTGAGCTCAATGGAGTAGACTCCGGGCCGGAGAGAATCCGCTCCTTCAGCAGTAAAATGCTTCTCCTCATTGCCAGACGAGAGAATATGAACAGTCTGGGAGGAGCGTTCTATAACTACGACCGCTGCACTGGTAGAGTGCTTGTTGGGCATGAAACCGAGCATTGTTGGGGGTGAAGCAATCGGCGCGGCGACCTCTGGAACTGGTCGCGAGACGGCGACGACACCGCTATTCATCCAGGCCCGTTGAGTCATCTTCGCTGGTTCAGATGAGTGTAGTAGCGCACAACCACACAGCGTGCCGGCAACGATGCACCCCATAACGCGCTGCAGTCGACGTGCAATGCGGTTTGGGGAACGGAGCAGGTAAGAATATTGAGAGCGCTTCATATGTTCCTAAAGGGGGTCGGCTGGCAGCTTAGCAAAGATTCCGTTTAAAACCACTAGCGACAGGAGCGCCTAGTCGCCTACACCTCCCGCCAGACCGATTAAATCCCTACAGAGTAATGAGATGCAGATAGTTACAGATGGGGACCTCTGATGATCGGGGGCGTGAGATCGCCAAAAGTAAAACATTGGTATATAGTTAAGGGCGCCTGTATTTCTAATCAGTTGCCTACACCTCGGCTGATCGGAGCTATACCAAGGGCTCCGTAGAACTTGCCCTTTTAGGCCACTTTGGGCTGTACTTGGGCCCACGGGGTTGACCTATGACCACAACACCAAACCTTTTCACAGCATCCGTTCGTCCTGAAACTGCTAATCGCCCGGTAGGTGTTGCTGCTCCATGCACCGTTTTGTCGCGTATCTGTTCAGCTGCGCTTGTCGCTTTGATTCTGGTGTTCTCCACAGGCTGTAGCTTGATTGGTGGGGGACGAAGCGTCGGTGGCGGTAATCGTAAGGGACTGGTTGCAGCGAGCGAGCCACTCTTTACGTCGGCTAAGTTTTCTCCCCGTCAGGCTTCTGTTCAGGCTAGGCGTGTTCTTCCGCGACCCGAGTTCGGTATCACTCCAGAGGTTCAGCACGAGCTCGACCGCTTCATGACTAAAGAGAGAGGCACTGTAGTGCAGGTCCTCGAGAAACACTCTGAACATGCTGAGGCAATGTCAAAGGTGTTTGAGGGGGAGGGAGTTCCTACGGAGCTTCTCACGGTAGCCGCTGTTGAAAGCGGGTTTAACCCAAGTGCTAAGAGCCCGGCTGGTGCACGGGGTATGTGGCAGTTTATGAGTGCTACGGCTCGCAGCTACGGCTTAAAGGTGTCTGGCCGAAAGGACGAGCGGCTTGATCCTGAGCTCTCAACCGTTGCGGCAGCAAAGCACCTACGTTCATTGTTTCTTACCTTTAATGATTGGAATCTGGCCCTCGCAGCTTACAACGCTGGCTCTGGTGCCATTAACCGTGCAGTAGCCCGTCACGGAGAGAGCGACTTTTGGGAGATCTCGCGCGCTGGAAACCTCTCGGGTGAGACACGGCGCTTTGTTCCTAAAGTTATAGCGCTCTCTATGATCGTTAATGATCCAGAGAAGTTTGGCTTTGATGGTCGGGCGATCGGATAGGACCAACGGGCTTTGCGTCTGACGTCCTTAACAAAAATCGAAGAGCAGCCCACCATCCGCTTTCGAAGCAGGGAGGAGTTTTGCCGCACCTCCTCAGCTGTATCCGGAAAGTGTCGCAGTACAGACTTATAGCCCGCATTAACACGTTTAAGCACAGTTACGGCAACAAGGGGTATGTGCTGCCGTTCAAAGAGAGGCGCCACTGCAAGCGAGGTCGGCGTGCCGAAACTTATCATGCCATCGATGTGGTCTGTGCCGATCAGCTTGTGCGCTGCCGTAATCGTTAGTTGCGGCTTTAGTTGGTCGTCTTCAAAGATAAAGGTAACGCAGTCATCTGAGTCGAATACTTCATCTGCAAGCCGCACCCCGTTTCTAAAGCCCTAACCGTTGTGGCTTAGTGGACCTGACAGTGGAAGCGTTACCCCGACGCGAAGTTTTTGTTTGCAGGAAATGTTGGTTGGAGAGGCCATGCAGCTTCCGCTGACGAGTAGCGCAGCAGCAAGAGTTGTTACTGAACGGAGTGCTTTCATAGTGTGGCTAGACCGGAACCGATCTTCTTTTCTACCTTTGCAGCAAGCCCCACGAGTCTCACAACTGGAAGAGGGTAGCGTCCCCTTTATTTACCCTTTATCTATTATTCCTTTGTTTACGAATTGCGCTCCTTGGGTTCTCTCAGGCGATCTGAAGCCCGGCCTCGACGCGGCACACATGTTGAAGGATTTGCGGGTCGCGCTTGCCGAGGCGCAAGGGCGCCTTAGCCTTCCTGGAGCAGCACTCACCACACAGCTTTTTGAACAGCTCGTTAAAGACCATGCTAGGCTTGGAAATCACGCGCTGAACAAAGCATACGCGTCGTAGATTCAGGACGAGCGCACCTCCCCCAAGGGAGATGGGCACCCCCACAGAGTCCAACCCATTGAAAGCAAACATTTTTTTAAACCCAAAAAAAAATGAAGCTCTTCCCCAAAAAGTGCGGATAACACTTATACGAGTCGGATCGAAAGGGGCCATTCCCTTAAGTGACCGACCCCCCTACATCGCTGGCCTGGGTAGAAGAACAGAGTAGCTGTTTCTCAGTGGAGAGCGCGTATGTGCTCCGCACTGAGAGACAGCACTGAAAGTGAATCAAGGCCATTATTTTTAGGTTTTATCTGTGGTTCGTTTTTAAGGTTTCTTGGCCGAGATTTAAATGTCGAAGTTCGTTTCGTGTTTGCGCCGTCAGGGTACTTGAGGGACCGCCTTCAAGTACCCTGATGGGTAACTTTCCAAATGAATCAATTCACCTCAGGCCGTCGGTACACCAATTGAGTACCTAAATCTGTGGGCGACAACTGTTTTGTCGTCTTTAGTAGAAAAGATTCCTGAAGAA
>JBIIHY010000175.1:0-6653 GCA_044235305.1 Bdellovibrionota bacterium | reverse complement strand
CGGTTAATCGTCAGGTTCCCGTGATGACCTACATGGCTGGCTACGTTAGTGATTCATTTATTTTCTCGTGGTGTGAAAGTCCCGATACCGTTTTTCGTCCTGTTACCGACAGAGTTTGGATGGACACATCGTCCACGCCACTATGCGACGATATCAGAGAGGAGCTATCATCCTTCTGGAACAACCGATACAAACACAAACGAGCCACCGATTTGAAGGAAACAATCCAAGATTATAGGGGAGACAGCTCATTTTTGTCTTCTCTGGATCTCGACCCAGCAAAACCAACCTGGGGAGTTATGACCCACATAAACTGGGATACTTGTGGAGATTACTACCCGATGATCTATTCGACATTCGACGAATGGGTCGTGGATACTATCCGAACCGCATCTGAGATAAAGGATGTTAACTGGTTAATAAAGGTACACCCTGCTGAGGAATCCTCAAATCCTAACACCGGAACGCAGAGTGTCATACAAAGAAACTTCCCGGTGCTTCCACCTCACATTAAGCTACTGCCATACTCGTTTGAAGTGAACCCCCTCGATTTCTTGAATTCAGTGAATGGGGTGGTGACCACTTTTGGAACCGCCGGGATGGAGGCATCCTACCTTGGTAAGCCGGCAATCCTCGCGGGTCGACCACACTACGGGAATCGCGGCTTTACCTACGATGCCAACACCATCGACGACTATCGGGCTCTCTTGCGACAGATCCCTCGCCTTGGTCCTCTGTCTGAGGCAAAACAGATGCTCGCGGAGAAATACTACGCTCTCTTTTTCATCAGATCGCATGTTCCATTTCAGGTTATGAAAAATCGGTGGGACATCGATTTTTCACGGGTGAATCAGCTCGCACCTGGAATGAATAAATTTATGGACTTTCTGTGTGAAAGGTTAATAAGCCGAGGTGATTTTGTTATGCCTACCTCCCTGTCGCTTGAGTCAGCGCTCGAGAGGACAAAACTCGAGTTACTCAAAGACACTCAGTGCGCTCCAACGGCACTTGTAGGCATAGGAACTAGTAATTCTTCTACATTACAGGGCCTGAGCGAAAAGCGATGACTGAGATTTCTCCTCTGACCGTATCCATCTCTACGTATGCCGCTAACGGCGATCTCCGGTCCGCCATGCAGGATATTGGCGGTGTTGAAGAGCGTACTGACCGGTACAACTTGCTCTACATCCTGAGCAAAGAGCTTTATCGCCACGGTAGAGCAATTGAGGCTTTGTCCGTTTCCATAGCATTATTTGAAGAAGACCCAACTCATCTAGATAACGTTACTTTTCTCGTTGACCTGCTGCTTGCCTCTGACCTCCGCAAGGAGGCATTTCTCGTCCTGGGGAAGTTAATGGTAGTAGCAGAAGAACACCCAGTTCTCTTTAAGTTCATCTCCCATCTGCAGCAAAATGTTCTCCATAGGATTGGTACGCACACAAGTTCAGCCGATTCCCATCAGACCATTAATAGACTCCACCAATTCCTAAAGGTTGTGCTCAAAGGTAAAAAACTTAAGGTAGATATTCTTGATTACACTACAATTGGGGGACTTTCGGTCGACGCTCGCCGTCTTCCAAAGCTAAAAGAAGCAGGCTTGATTGAAGATGTTATCTTTCTAATCGGTAAGCCCGCAAACGAGCATCTTGCCAAAATGCTGGGACGAACTATTCCCCTTGTGGTTGACGAAAGTATCAAAGGGGGAACGGACGTAGTCTTTGACTGGTCAACTCAAACTCACCAACTACAGGAAGATGCTTTTAAGGCAAAGTTTTGGGGTCCGGAGCTGAAGGACAGATTTGATGACTGCTTTGAGTTTCTCATGTCAACGAACGGTAGAGCATTCGCCTCCCCTGAGAAAATCGCTGAGGTTGATACGCTAAGCACTAGAATTAAATTTACGCCGGAAGAAGAGGAGCAGGGTCAACATTACTGCCGTAATGTGTTGGGGATTCCTGAACATGCTTCAATCATAGGGGTTCAAGTAAGAGATTCGGCGTTCTATAAAGAGTCGCTCTCGAGCCCAAAGGCTTTTCGAAATGCCGATCCGGAGCGTTTCATTGCTAGCATTCAGTCGATCGCTCAATTGGGTCATTACGTGGTCCGATTTGGAGCTAAGGTGACTACTCCGCTACATATTTCTCACCCACATTTTATAGACTATGCGACAAACCATCGGACCGAATTTATGGATGTATACCTTATGTCCAAAGTTCGTTTCCTTATCGCTGTACCCACAGGGTTAGGCCATTTGGCAGAAGTATTTACTCGGCCGATACTGCATGTAAACGCAGTGAACATGTACGCCTACAACGCATCCCTTTACATCCCTAAGAAATTGCGCTGTGCACGTACCGGGCGGTTATTGAAATTTAAAGAGGCAATTGAGCGGATCTATTCGTATCCAAACTTTATGAACTTATGGGAAGACGGGCCAGGACAGCTTCAACACTTGGGGGTTGTCTATGAGGAAAACACAAGCGTAGAGATTCAAGAGGCAGCCCTGGAGATGGAAGCACGACTTAGCGGGTCTTTCGTTGAGAGTGAAGAGTCTCGAGAGCTTCAGCGAATTTTCGCCACGTTCTGGCAGCCTTATGCTCGCAATTTCTATTCCACACAGAAGCCTATAGCGTCATCCTATCTACTTCGAAATCGCGACCTTTTTTAGTCCTCGCTCTATAAAATTATAGATTTTCAGCTCAACTAAGCTTTATTTAGATTTTGGCGGTGATTATGCTTCGACACGGTACAGTAGTAGTCAAACCGACAGAGGTCCTTTCTAAGGTCATACAATATGCTATCCCTCGGCGGCCCACGCAAACCTCACGAACCCCTACATGAACCTCCTCTGCGTCTGTCAATGACCTCTGGTCATCGGCCGAAGCAGCATCATCCCAATGAATCCTCAAACAGAGAGCGGATACTGGAACAGATTAAGGAGTTAGCTGCGCGCAGCAAAGATGAAGCCTCATACGTATTTGTAAATGGACAACAGCTTTTCTTACTTAGTGAGGGACCTTACGCGCGTGTTGCCACAAAGTACGGTACACTCGGTTGGGTTGCAGGACCCCAAGCTGAGGCTCCCGGCCGCTTCCATCAGTTTAAGGAGCACCACTTTAAAGAGTTGCTGAAAGACCTTCCAGATCACAACACAGCAACAGGCGGAAACAGTGTGCCGTTCGTAAAGCTCGTCCCTGATTTAGGAGTGGATCAAGTACTGCAGGAGACAAGGAGAGATAGTTGGTCCAGAAATAACCAAAAAAGTGAGCCGAAGCTCTCCTTGCGCCCTTCTACCCTTGCAGCCTTAAACCATTTTGGAGTGGCGCTTGTTGGAATCGGTCTGATGGGGGAGTGGACTATAGGATTGAGCCTCATGGTTGGCGGTTTCGTTTCTCAGCTATATCAAACTGCTACTGTGAAGAAACGATTAGAAGAGTTGGACAGTACTCTTAAGCCATTATTGATCGACCCAGCAACAACAGGACTGCTAATTGGCGCTGCAACGTATGGTGTTCTATCGCTGGCATGTCCGGGAGATGTCGCTATGATACCAGAGCATTCAAAGGGGCTGTCTCTCTTCGTAGGGGCAAACGTTTTATTCACACTATTGATTTTCGGCTCAAACAAGTCCGAACGTAAATGAGCCCACCCGATGTAGGTTTGCTTTCGGGGCAATCACCCATTAATAGTTCTCTTCAGGAACCATTAAGCAAAATTATCTTGATTAACCCCGTGCCGCTTCACTAAAATTAAAGTCTATTTATGAACACCCCCCTCTATCCAACGATACGCCCCGGAACGGTTTCGATCACTGCGTTGGTCATACCTTATGAGCCCCAATATGCTGGACCCACATGTCCTCCAGCACTGCCATCTGTTGCATCCAATCAATCCTCACCGAGCTCGCAACCCGAGTCCCCGTTCGACAACTTAGCTGCGGTGCCACCGCCATACCCACCGGGTACCATCTTGTCAGATAAGTAGTGTAAGAGACGCTACATCATCAACACAAACACCAACGCCAAGCGCATCAGCTACGCCACCGTCATTTCTAAGCAGCTCGCAAGATCTGTTCCTGCACACCTATCCCTTCTTCCTTCGAAAGGACCGCTACCAGCTCAAGCAGAGCCTCGCGTGAACACTGAATCCCCGAAGAGAAGATTGAGATGTCCTTCGCTGGCATAAACCTCTGATTGAAAGAGAGAACCACCGGCCCCGGTCTCTTTCTCTCAGGATTAGTTCTTAAAATCATGCGGCGCAACAGAGATATCCCGGACTGATCACATCCAAACATCTCAGTTAACCACATCGGTTGCTTCGAGATCGCGTAATCAAGGCTTGCTGCTAAAGAGCCGCTACACCCCTGGATGAGGGGCTCTTCAAATGCGCCAGCGGCTCGTACAGCAAGCAGAGCAAGCCCCTTCACCGCAGAGGTCCACTGAAACGATCCTGCGTGGCTGTGCGCGCCTGCGCCCTTGCCTCTAAGGCTCCGATGAACCTCTGAGGTCAGACCATTGCAGAAACCAACCTCAATTAATTGTCCTGCTTCAAAATATAGCTTTAATTCTCTCATACGCTCTCCTCGTGTAAGCCGACCAAGGGTACAACCCGTGCGAAGGCTTTTATGTTTCCTTTTGCGAGGCTCAAACTTTCAATGTGGCGGCGGGTTTAGGTGGACTTGAGTCCCTCTTTGAGCCCGTCTTGTTGAATCGTTCGGGCTTCGCTTGGGACTCCAGGACTCTTGCGAGTATCAGGAGACAAACCCCGACCAATTCACGGGTGCACGCAGTTTAAGCCCCTTATTGGTAGGGGGACAAAATGCACGATCGTGAACTGTCGAGAGGTTCATAGTCCGACCATGTTGACAGATGAGCTTGGCACTTTCAAATCAAATCTATCTGCTGGATTCAGAAAAGGGGCTAAATCCACCCGTGGGCACTCCCAGCCTACCGAAGGAGCAACAAGATTCGTTGTCCACTAGGCAAAACACAGCTAGCATGAAAGCTATAACTGCTTGCAATAACAGCAAGGCTCTCCGTCCCTAGTAAAGCATAGGATTTCATTTTGCCCCTTCTTTCGACATCGCATTGGTTAGTAGTGCTTAGCGCAATCATCATGATTGCAGGGGCCTATGCGTATATTCGCGATACCATTGCGGGCAAAACGAAACCCAATCGAGTAACGTGGTCTATGTGGGCACTTGCTCCGCTTATAGGAGCAGGGGCGGCGTGGTCATCAGATGCGGACGGTTGGGCTACTATTCGAATTTTCCTAGCCGGCTTCTTCCCACTACTTGTTTTCATAGCGTCATTTGCGAATCGTCAAAGTTATTGGAAGATAACAACCTTTGACTTACTTTGTGGCGCCCTCTCGCTAGTTGCGCTGTTCTTCTGGCTCATCGCTGATTCGCCGCGCACAGCTATCTTACTTGCTGCATCTGCCGATGGTCTTGCTTCGCTTCCAACGTTAATTAAAACGTGGAGATATCCAGAGACGGAGACCGGGCTGACCTACGTTGCTAGCCTTATCAGCATCATTTTGATTATCCCCTCTATCTCTGTTTGGAATGTTGAAAATGCAGCTTTTCAAGTTTATCTGCTGATTGTTAATTCTCTGCTTGTGCTTTCAGTTTATCGAAAGAAGTTTTAATGACGAAAGCACTCGGCATCATATAGAGAGACCGTGCTATTTGTCGTTACGAAAAGCACTCCACCAAGAACTTCCTGGAACTGATTCGCTCATGTCGTGACGCACCGCACGGAGCCTCTCTACTTCCATAAGCTCCCTAAGCAGCGCCTCCACTGCAAGAGTTGGCCATGCGCTGGGCAATGGAGGGTAGGGCTGAAAACGAGATGCATTTGATGCTTTTAGAAACTTTTCAAATTCGGGATCTTGTGCGGTAGCCAGCAAGAACTCGATAAAACGTTGCCTTGAGGCAGCGGGGAGTAGAACTTCTCTTTGGGTATCGGTAGCACCCTTAACAGTAGCAACTGTATTAGTGGCGTCTCGAATCGCTTCCCTTGTAATCCGTTGGCAACATTTTATGCTTTCATACAGGTCTGCTGCTTTATTCAACCACTCCTCGGGTGACGGTATGTACTCGCCACTTGGGCTTTTCACTAAAGGTGGATAGCGCCAAAGATCTCTCAGTTCATTTTTGTGCCTTAGCTCTGCATCGATACGTTCGAAGCTAGGGTGATCGAGGTTACTACCGCCACGCCCGCCTGTTTGAACTGCACCAACCCTTGGCGAAGAGCGCTGAGAAAAGCCTTGAGAGGCGGCTTTAAAAACAAGGGGCATTGAGACTGTTAAGAAAGCAACGGTCACTTGAACACCGCAATTTAACCAAACAGCATCCCACCCAGATTGAGAAGGCCGTTCGTCCTGTGGAGCGTCAAAAGCAGGCAGGTCAGAAAATGAACGGCCAGAGGTTGGCGGCTTCGCGGCTGGCTTACCACTAGCTGCCGCGGGCGCAAAATTCACTGATGGCGGCTTACTAGTGCCGGGCTTAGTTAACTCTGGCATAATCAGTTCTGAGATTTGACGGCAACTACACTACCTCTCAGATGGTACCATCCAACCTTAAGCCTAGTCCAAATCCAGAGCTATTGCAGACTACTTCGAACTATTTCGGTCGGCCATCAGCGTTATTC
>JBIIHY010000174.1:0-6659 GCA_044235305.1 Bdellovibrionota bacterium | reverse complement strand
CGTTTCAGCTCACAAGCTTTATTCCGAACAGAGAAACGCTTGAACTGGTAGCGATATACGAACCCACAGAGCTTGCGTTTCCCACACACACGCAGCAAGCAAAGGATGTTTTTGAGCGGTTGAAAGATTCAGCTCCGTTCAAGCTAACGCGGGGCTTGCCACTGTAGAGCTACAGTCTCTACGTGGAATGTCACCGGGGAAGCGAGGCGGACCCCGCTCGTAGGGGGAAGGAGGAGCTTGGATTGATCTTCGATTTTCACTATGGGAAAAAATCGTTAAAGATGAGCTAGCTACGCTCATCCATTTCTACAAAAAACGCGCTGAGAGTGCCGTCCGCGTAGGATGGCTGCTAGCACGATGTGCGGTGCATATACCGACGACAACCAAGCTAGAGAAGCGCGGCACAACACTCCCCTACTGCAAAAGTAGAGATCATAGCGATTTGAGGCACATACATACCTCCTCAAAACAGGGGCGCTGCATTACATCCGGCGACGTGCAACGGGTCACGAGTTCTCTAAGCGCCTGGAGATTACTGCTTAAACCGTCAGGTAAAGCCCTCATCACAAGCTCTTCTAGCAATATTCCAAATGCGCGCACTTCAACTCTTTCAACAAGGCGTTCGTTGATCGCCTTATTGCCGCGGTAAAAACACGCTGCTCCGAAGTCGCTTACGAGCGCACGATTGCCTGATACTAACGTGTTGTGAGCGTAGAGATCACCATGCACGAGCCCACACTGATGGAGGTGACTTGCTCCTTGTGCAACATCTCTCCCAATCGAGACGATCTGCGCGGAAGAAAATCTCTCCTCCTGTGAGTACACATCCCGGGTGCAGCTATCAAAGCTAGGTGGCCTAGCCAGCGGTTTAAATGCGCTAGGAACCAGATCTAAAACTAAACCTCCCCTGCCCTCTGGATGATCTGTAAGAGCGGCGCGAGTCGAAACGAGACACGGATGTCTCCCGGCTGAAACTGCAGCACGTATCTCATCTGCTGCATCTCCGTCACTTGAAATTGCTCGAGCGAATACCTTAACCGCAACATCCTCACTACTGCCGTCATCGTTTCTCACCGTGGCACGAAACGTTTCCCCTGAAGCACCCTCCCCAAGCTTCTCACCGAGTATTATTGAATTCCATGAGACCGCTTGATTCAACGCACCCTCTCCACAACCTCCCTTGGTGCATGGGTTCCCAGCGACTGCAGCCCAGGCGAGGCTTGGTAGTTGAAAGAGCCATTCAGGAAAGGATTCAAACCTATTCGCTGAGAGCCGAATCAACTCAAGCGCACCAGCCTCTCGAAAGGTCTCTGGCAATCGCTCCAATCGATTACCTGCAAGCAAGAGCTTTTGTAACCCTGGCATTCTACCGAGTTCTGGGGGAACAGTACGCAGAAAATTATCAGTGAGTGTTAGCCAGATCAGGGGGCTGGGAAGAGCCGCTCCCGAGAGCTTCTCAATCTGATTACCACGCATCCCAATCATTCGAAGACGCGACATCTTCCCGAGTATCTCTGGGACGTGTGAGAAACGGTTGTAACTTAGAAAGAGAACCTCTAGCTCTGTAAGCTCGGGGAGCCAGTCAGGAAGTGCGGTAAGGAGATTGCCACTCAAATCCAGCAGCCGTACACGCGGGGCACATTCGAGGATACTGCGTGGCACCTCGGTTAGGCCCTCCTTGAGGCAAACCTTTTCAATACGAGCGCCACGCCCAGCGGCAAGCTCTGTACTACTCCGTACTTCTTTCGCGATTGATGGCTCCTTCATGGCTCTGTTGGTACTGTAGCCTGGATACCTTAAGGCATCCAGGCTGGATCTCTCCCGTCTACCCACGTAAGATGGCGGCTGTATGAACCAATGTCGACCAACCGAAATCAAACGCAACGAAACAAAAGGGCTCACGATCGCGTGGCAAGACGGAGCTACGACTCCCCTATCTTCTGAACAACTGCGCCGCAACTGCCCGTGCGCTGCCTGCAAAGAGAAGCGCGGAGACACAACGCACGCCAAACCCCTTACCGGAAAGAAGCGCTCGCTGATGGTGGTTGAAGCGACTCTCGACCAAGAGCTCACCCTGCAAGAGATCTGGGGGGTGGGCCAGTACGCTATCGGTTTACGGTGGGGAGATGGCCACGATAGTGGCATATACACGTTTGAATACCTGCGCGAGCTGGCAGGAACCTAACGCCCTGCGCGCAGAGCCCTCTTCTAATCGGATTTTATAGAGACGCGTAACGGTGTGAGGTACTAAGGATTCCCGCTCCCACCAGCTCCTGGGTCAGCCGGTCTTCCACGCCCTTCCGCAATACGACGAACGATACGTCCCTTTGAGAGGTCGTACGGAGAGATCTCAACTACGACTTTATCACCAGGGAGAACACGGATGTAGAATTTTCTCATCTTACCAGCGAGGTGTGCCAAAACTTCGTGCCCGTTATCGCACTCAACACGGAATGCACTAGGAAAGCACTCCTTTACTACTCCGTTTAACTCAATCGCGTCCTTTGCCATGCAAACAATTCACTCTCGCTAAAACTGCTAATTGTGCCACCACGCCCTGTGCCTGGTGAAACCATTCCGGTAAAGGGTAAGACTACCGCCGGTTGCATTCTAAAGCAACCAACGCCGTTTCACTCCCCTTGCTCTTAATTATCCCCGGTAAAAGCCCCGATACGCCTGAACTTCTCGTACCGCTGAGCCACAAGCTCTTTCACGGTAAGCTTTGCCAGCGGGTCAAGGGCCCGGACAAGAGAAGCTCGAAGCAACTCCGCAGCTTCCTTATGGTTACTATGCGCACCACCAACCGGCTCAGGCACAACCTCATCAACAAGGTTATGTCGTTTGAGGTCTGCTGCCGTAAGGTTTAACGACTCAGCAGCCATCGCAGCCTGCTCCGGAGAAACAACAGCGGTATCGGCCGAGTGGTAAAGGATCGATGCACATCCCTCAGGTGTGATAACTGAGTAACAGGCATTCTCAAGCATAAGGATGCGGTCTGCTACACCAAGTGCAAGAGCCCCTCCGCTTCCGCCCTCACCAATAACAACGCTGATAATCGGAATCGTTAACTCTGAAAGCTCCGCTAAGTTGCGCGCAATAGCCTCTGCTTGTCCACGCTCCTCAGCCTCTAGCCCAGGGAAAGCCCCCTGCGTGTCGATGAATGTAATCAACGGGAGCCCAAACTTCTCAGCTAAGCGAAAAAGCCGCAGCGCCTTTCGGTACCCTTCCGGATTCGGCATCCCGAAGTTTCTTCGCAGTCGCTCAGCAGTTGTACGACCACGCTGATGGCCGATTACCATAATCGGCACCTCGCCTAAGCGAGCCGTTCCGCCAACGATAGCTGGGTCATCACGGAAGAGCCTATCGCCGTGAAACTCAATAAAGTCTGTAAAGATAAACTTGATGTAATCCAAGGTGAATGGACGATCGAAGTGGCGCGAGAGCTGCACCCTCTGGTACGGAGTTAACTTACCGTAGATCTCTTTTCGAACCTTTGAAACCTTACTCTCAAGTGCTGCATATTCGCCGCGCCGAGATTGGTTACCACTTGCGAGTTCATCCTTTAGCCGCTCAAGCTGATACTCAAGTTCAACCAGCGGGCGTTCAAAATCCAACGGATGCTCAATAGGACTCATGCGTGTACACCTACGTAAATGGGTTACCAAGCGATGGAGGACTGTTGGCTGCCTCTAGAAAATCCAGCTGCAGCAATCCCCCGAAAGCTCGAGGATGATTCCACATTTCAGGGTCTTAGGTCAAAGGGGGGTAACGACAAAACAACACTTACAAAATGAAATATTTTCAGCACCTTATGGCGCAATTAAGCCAACCACTTGAGCTTAGAGTGCTTTGTTGAAAAGGTAACCACCCGCAGGCTCACTTGTGGGTACCATGAGGCAGTTCATATCCGCGCAACACAACATCCCGCACCCTACCCAAGAAAACTAACAACGCATCTCGGCTACCTTGAGAGCGGGAGCGCTTACAACCGAGGAACTCGTCATGAAAAAAATTATCGCAATCACAACACTTATTGCTTCTTTTACAGCTATAACCACGGCCCAAGCTGATATCCGACGGATCAACATCCATTTTGGAGGCGGCTGTGCGAGTTCGAACACCGGCTCGTGCTCCATCCACGTCCGTGCCGATGGGTACAACTTTAAGCGTGATGCCCTGCGCCTCTACCTTGGACAGAAGGGCTCTCTTAAGCTTGCAAGCCCGCGTAACCGTCCTCTAACTTCAACGGGGCGCGCTGTGTTTAGGGTAAAGAATATTCCAGGCGGGTGCTATCAGGTGAGAACGGCACCAAACGGCAATAAGCGTCCCGACCATGCATCGCCTATTTTGTGTGAGAAATAGCTGAAGCCACCTACTCTCACGACAGGAAAGAGAGGTACGCCAAACGAACCTCTCTTTCCTCCGAATCGTAAATCGGGGTGACAGACATAGCCAACGCTACAACGCTTCTAGTCGGCAGGGATTCTCATTAGAGCAGCTTGAATTTCAGGTGATTGAGCCACAATCCGACTCATAACAGTAGCGTAAGGAGCGAGTTTATTGTGGAATAATTTCTCAGCTTTTAGACTGATTTCATTGATATTATATCCCAGGAAATCAGCCAGGGTAGCCATCTGCTCGGCTATGTGGCGTAGGTTGTGTTCAAAGGGCCCCCTATTCTTGAGGATTGATGCAGCAAATTTCGCCTCGGCCTTGAATGATTTATTGTTTGCTCGTTCAGTCCAGAATTCCTCAGAGCCAAACACGGCTGCTTTAACCGTTGCTGCCAAAGTAAAGAGGCAGGATACATCCAAGAGATGTTGGGCTAAGTCTCTTTGCTCCTCTGGAGTTAAAACTTTGATCTGGTCGGAACTCGTAAGCTTGGCCCATCTTTCTGTAGAATCTTCCAGTCTCCACAGCAAGCGCTGATTACAAAAGCTAGCAAACACTCCAGTTTCATTAGCTACACTACAATCATAGCAGCGAGCGATAACAAAAAGGTCCACTTTATCCTGAAGGGCGTTGAAAAATATCTCTCGTAGTGGTTCCACTAACGGAAATGAGGCTAGAAAATCTTCCGCCGCGATAGACGTTTTAATAGTCCCGAAGGAAGTCTCGAGCTGATCGCTACCGAGATGGATATTTAATTTCCCTTGACCGATATCCGCTCTAGGAGCAGGCACATTAGGTGCAACCTCACGAGCTGCCACCAAATGCATCAAACCCAACATCGAATCGGGGTTCTGATCCTGAGGGATAGGACAGATACGATTAATTAAGTATTGAAATTGCCCTCCCACAAAATCGGGAAAAGCCGGCCGAAAAAGCGGCGCATAAAGATGCTGACAGCGCACGGCTGCCGTAGAGCTTACATGAGCCTTAAGAGACATCCATGTAAGAGTGCTGGTTGTGCAACCGGAGAACGGTGCTAACAAGGCTCTATCAACGTAATCAGAGAACAGTGAAATTGCCAATCCATCACGCAGCAGCGAGACAAGGCGTTCAATATCGTATGCTTGCAAGACAGGATTACTTCCCTCCTTCAGCAGCTGTAACCAGTGATTAGTGCGCTGATAAATGTGCGCCTCAGGCGCTTGATTTGTCGTGAGTAGCTCTTCTGCTCGGGCAACGATATCACCGTGTTCCGGGATTGTATTTTCGGTATCTACTTTCCTAGCCATCTCTTCAATCATGGCAGTAGGATTGACTTTATCTGCCTTCAGCGCGCTTAAGACTTCCAGCATGTGCTTGAGATCTGACAGTGTGTCAGTAATGACTACTCGTGGAAGCTCCACTCCGGCAATCTGCAAGCGATCAGAATGCACACAAATATTAGGAACATACTTATCAGATTGTGGGAGTGCGCTTCCTGCGGTGGTTGTTGGAGCGGAAAGCGGTGGCTCCTCTGCTACCCCAGTACGGCTGGGGTTAGAATGTTCTGGCTTAGAGGTTGAACTATGAGCTACTTCCGACATCACTAAATACTACCGAAGACGCAAGGTAATACAACACAAGAATGGGAACAGTAAAAAAGCTAGAGCCGTTTGAGAAGCTCTTAATTACAGACTTTTTATTTCTCCCTCACCCGCACGTACCACACCTCACTCCGTTCTAACGGCTCGCTTAAACGGGTGCGCGCAGCTTCAATAAGCTGTTCAGGAGTAAACTCAAACGCGCTAAATCCGACCATTTGTTTCTGTGCCCGCTTTGGGGCTGAATCAAAACCGCTGATCTCAACGCCCTGCTCCCCCTCGGCCGGTCGCGTCACCCACCGCCGCTTACGGGGTTCATTACGCCAAAACGTCATCTGACGCTTAGCAAAGCGCCTGGTGTGTAGCGCTATCTCCTGAGCTACATCCTCTCGAGCAAGACGCCCTTGAAGATGGGCCCGCGCTTGCTTGTAGCCCAACGTATCTAGCAGAGCTACATCACCGTATCGCGCTCGCAGCGCACCCGTTTCCTCGATAAGACCAGCTTTAACCATCTCAGCCGAGCGCTGGTCGATACGTCGATACAGCTCATCGCGCGGTCGACAGATGACGATCACAAGGGAGACAACGTCTACGCCCTTAAACTGATGTTCACGGTATATCTCTGATGGAGCCCTACCACTAACTCGATAAATCTCAAGCGCTCGAGTAACCCGCTGCCTATCATGC
>JBIIHY010000173.1:0-6683 GCA_044235305.1 Bdellovibrionota bacterium | reverse complement strand
CGCGGCTGCCATCTGTAGCATTCGCCCTCGTTTTAAGCCGCCCGTTGAGGGAGAGGATCTTAAGAAAGAGAGTTTCGGCAAAGGTTCCCAGGTATTTGCACACGGGGGATTAGAGTCGCACGAGGTCGCTCTCCCAGGCGCACTAGGATTTCTGGCAGGGCTTGAACGAGAGCTCACCGAGGAGCTAGGGTCGCGGGTAGCAGCGCTCGTGATGCAAAACTTGGCGTGTTCAGCGGATGGTCAACCAAAGGAGGTGGCGCACATAAAGACGCCCGATAAGGAGGTGGTCACCTACCACGCCCATGTTAAGATGTCCCTCAAAGAATTGCGGGCGCTGGCAGTTCTTTCGCCTGAAGTTTTTGGCTTACGCGCAGTTCTGGTTGATAAGCTCACAGAGGTGATGAAGCCCCTAGAAAAAGATATCCATCGTAAAGGCGGAGTTCCAATCGGGGAGGTGCGCCTGTTTCCAGATGAAATCGCAGCCCATGTTGCTGCGGCCAAAAGCCTTCGGAAGACTGGCTAATGGCAGCAAGGACTAAGCAGCGTTTTCGCAATCAGGCTTTCGTGGTGGATTAGAGAATAAGGGGAGAAAGGGGACGCTACCATTTATCGCCTTCAGCTAGCGGGAGGGCAATAAGGTAGCGTGTCCTTATTCGGGAGAAAAAGTGGCCCCGGTGCAGAAAAAACTGACGAGCCACTACACCTCTAGCGAGAAAGGCCACTCTCGGCATTCAGATGAGGTGTTCATTTCAAAAAGTTGAATGGCAAGAGCTTAATTCAGCGTGAGGCATTCAGGATGCTTGAACCGCGCTTTAAACGAAGGGGGCCGTTACCTTTGTATTTGGTGCCTGATTTGACCTCAACGCCTAAAATTTTATTTTCGTGCTTCAATACAAAATCGACTTCGTCATTCCCGTCTCGTCAATAGCAGAGCTTTACGCCAGGAAGTTTCCCGAGATGTGCGCCGATGGCGGCTTCAAAGACACGGCCGCGCCATGTTTGATTTGCAGTTATCTCAGTTGGACTGTGTCCGTCCTCCAACCAGCAGGTTTTCGCCAAGTGGCGCGATATGAGAGAGGCGTCCCGTAACGTGTAAGCCACGGAGGAGGACGAGATGAGAGAAGACTGGGACGAGCTCGTTAAGCAGCAAGTTTCGTTCGAGTAGATGGCGGCGCTGTAACCTTTGTAGAGATAGTTGTAAATGATGGCGTAACTATTCGCGCACTACTATCAGCCATGAAGCAAGTGCTGGAGGCTCTCGATGCTGCTGCCTCCATTCGTCTAAACGCGCGCAAAACCACCCCGTCCCCTCCTTATCCGTGGTCGCCACACGTAGAACACCTCAGGGTTTAGGCCCTGGCTCACGCAAAACTCTCGAACCGTCATTCCTGATGACTGCTGCTCTTTAACTAGCTTCTCGATGTTTTCTTGACTGTGTCGCATCACACCCTCCGTAGTAGACGCGATGCTTGTACCGTCGAAGCGTCGCCTCGGCTATATGGGGTAGGGGGGACGCATACTGATACGCCCGTGGCGGTCGCGAATCCCAAATGCATAGGCGTTTCTCTCTGCTTTTTCAATGATGAGAAGCTTTGCACCTTTCACGCCGAACGTCGCGGAACCTGAGCACTAAGCCGCTCCGCGTTAATTAACCAAAAATCCTCGAAACCCACAGAAATTTATTGCGTCTCCCACCGACGTTAACGAATTCGCCTGACACACAATAAATACATCAGCGCCGGAGCAGTTAATAGCATCTGCCCCTGCATGTCGCGGGATACTCCGTACGGCAGTAGCGCAGCGATGGTATACGCAGCGAGCATCGTCACGACCGCGAGTGTGCCAGAACTGGTGACGCCTCTCAGCAGGTCAGCAGCCACGACACAGAAAGGAACTACAAGCAGCACGAAGTCGTAGTTTCGGATGTACGGCGCTGAAAGCATCACCGCGCATACTGCGCCAGCGATAAGGTAATCGGGGGTGGGGCGTGATAGGTAGAGGAGTCCTACGAGAGGGAGTGCTACGGTTGCGCTCAATAGGAATCGGACCTTCCACACGTCATGCGAGAAGGGGCATAAGCGCTCAGCAAGGATTGGGATACTTGAACAGGTGTCACAGATCTGATTTGACGGGAAGCTGTTAAGCAGCTTCAAGTATTCAGGGTAGCGGGAGAGGCTATTAGGATCGACTGCTAGGGATACTCCCAGAAGCAGCACCATAACGAGGAGGAGGCGTGTAGCTACCTGAACGCCGTACCTGGTATCTGTTATAAGTAGCCCTACGATTGTGGCGCCGGCGAAGGGGAGCCCAAGGTGAGGTCTACACGTGCTGAGCGCTAAGCCAAGAGCGCTTGCGTTCGCAGCGCCTTGCCGTATGCCGAAGAGCGTCAACGCGACTCCAAACAGAGCGGGTAGTGTAAACTGCCCGACGATTAGGTGTCCCTGAACTGGCGCACTGATGATTGCTAGTATAAATGCTACGGCTCGGCTTCTAGGCGAGAGTTGGGCTGCTGTGAGTTGAATAGCTCCAAAGATGATGGCGAGAGATAGGGCAAGCCATGCTTTTGCGGCTGTTTGAGCAGAAAGAACATGGATGGGATAGGCGAGCGCTACGTACCAGGGCGGGCCCGGGAAGGGTAGCGCTGCATCGAGTGTTGCCTGAGTCGAGAGACGTGCACTCTCTGTATCGGCGAGCCGATAGAGGCTCTCGCCACTTGCTAGACTAAGAACGCTTCTATAAAGCTGCCCAAAATCAAGGTGTGCAGGAACCTCAACATCGAAGAGAAAGAGTGAAACAAACGCCAAAGACCCAACGAGTAAGATGAGTATTGCATCAAGCACTCGTTGGGAGTTCATTACTTGCTCGTTTGCTACTGACGAATGAGTAGCTCTTCGTTGATATCAAGCTCTGCCGAAGCCTTCAAAACATCCAATACAGACTCCCGCGAAGTAGTCGCTATATCGCGTGAGGCTTGCTGCTTGTATTTAGCTCGCTCAGCCTTTGCTGCGGTATTTGATGGCTTTTTAATCTGCGTAACAACCGCCACCGTATAACCATCGGCAGAAGGATAAGTACCGTCTACGACCGTTGGAGTTGAAGTCTTCAAGATGGCGTTTCGCAGAGCTGGAGAGATATCTGCGGCTTCTTTCTCTTTTGTGCCGGCTCGCGAAATATCAAAGGCAGCACTCAGTTTGGCTTTTCGAGACTCAGCTGCCTTCTTAAATTGCGCTGGATCCCCCTTTACAGTAGTGAGTAGCTCCTGAGCGCGCTGCTCGGCGAGCTTCTTTGCTGCAGCTTTCTTGATTATGCCTGCTATCTTTTGCTTTACCTGATCAAAAGGCTGGATGCTCGGCTCTTTAAAGTCGCGGACCTGAGCAGTAACCGTAAGCGTGCCAACATCGTATGTGGCTGGAGACAATCTGTCGGCTGCTGACGCATTCAGAATCTGCTGCGTGAGCCCTTTAAGAGTTGGTGTCGGATCAGAGCCCGCACCGAGTAGGCTGGGTGTGGTGAGCGTTGTAAGCTTAAGCGAGTCAGCTACCTCTTTGAGCGATTTACCATCTTTCTTCGCTGCTGCTACGAGGTCATCCCCCTTGGCTGCCGCAAACGAGGGCGCTTCAGACGTGCGCAGCTCTTTTTCAATTGATGCCCGGACCTCGTCCAAAGGTGTGGTGCCGGCAGCTTGCTTCTCATCTACCTTCACAATCTCAAAACCGTAGTCGAGCTTAATAACTTCACTGATTCCACCTACAGCAGTGTTAAATACTGCTTTATCGAAATCCGCTGTGCCTTTGCCGCGAACTACCCAGCCTCGGTCGCCACCTGTAATCTTGGTAGGGATGTCATCTGAGTATTGGGTAACGAGGGTCTCAAAGGGGATCCCTCGAGTCGCTTCTTCTCGCGCCTTGTTTGCTCGTTCTGAAGCCGCAGCCATCTTGGCTGGGTCGGCTTCCTTAGGGAAGAGGATCTGAATAGATCGAATTTTAGCCTTTTCAGGCGTTGCGTACCGAGCAGTGTTTTCGGAGTAGAAAAACTCAACGTCCTCTGGTCGGATAGGCACTTCGTTTTCAAAGTTCTTAGGATCTAAAACCACGTAGTCGTACGACACCTGAGCGGTGGTCTCATACTCTGTGGAGTTCGCTTCGTAGTAACGTTGAAGCTCCTCATTGGATGGTTCGGCGATCTCAGCTTGTAGCTTTGAAGCTGATATCTCTGCTGTCGTCACGGTATACCTGGTTTCATCTCTTTCAAAGCGGCTATCGATCTCTTTCTCGCTTGTGATAGCGGTGTCACTAATGAGCTGCGCAAGCGTTGTGCGCGTAATCTCGTTTTGTGTTTGAGAGCTAAACTGCTTGTATGTGAGCCCGTTGCTTTGAAGGAAGCCCCTAAATGCTTCAGCATTGAAGCCTCCCGGCACTTGGGCAGGATTAAAAAGCTCTGTTGCTATGTACTGCTTCACAGCGTCCTCATCGGCTGCGAATCCAAGCTCCTTTGCTTTTTGAGAAAGGAGAGCTCCGTCTACAAGCTGGTCCATCGCCTGCTGTGCGATGTTGAGGTTAAAGCTGCGAGCGAAGGTCTCAAAGTTTTCTCCAAACATCGAGCGATACCGTTCGGCGAGTATTCGTTGCTGACGATCGAAATCTTGGTACGAGAACTTCTCACCGTTGACTACCGCAGCTTCACGAGTGCGCGAGGAGCCGTCATGGAGGATATCAATCCCGACGCCGCTAATCATAAAACAGATGGCCACGATCAGGAAAACGATGCCGATAGCGCGCTTGTTGTTGTGAATCAGTTTAATCATGGTTCCTCTGTAACGCCCTCTTCAAAGGCTAGATAGTCAAAGGTTAAATAGGTCAGCCGTTATTCATGTGTTGCAACCCATGCAACGTGTTGCTTGATAGCTTCGAGCACCCCGATGCAATCTTCCTTCATGGAAGGGGTAGTTAAGATGCACGCAAGGGGGCGCTCGCCCTCCAATGTGCGCACCATTCCCACGCCATCGTGTAGTTCAAAATATGCCTGAAGAAGCACCATCTGACTACGTGGCACTTCAAGATAAAACGCCACTGTATCGGCGTCTAGCTGCTTTGCTTTTTGGCGAAGCTCTTCAGACATCCCTTACGAGCTCTTCCTGCGTTCAGCCTCTTGGCGGATGAGCTCGTTGACCTTCTTGGGGTTCGCCGAGCCACCGGTAGACTTCATCACCTGACCAACAAAGAACCCGAGTAGACGCTCGTTTCCGCCAAGGAATCCGGCTAATTGGGTCGGGTTTGCGTCAAATTCCGCCCGCACGACTTTAAGGATATCCTCATCGTTGCTGATCTGTTTTAGCCCCTTCTCACTCACGATAGTAAGAGGGTCCTTTCCGGTGGCAAACATCTCTTCAAAAACCGATTTCGCCATCTTTCCGGAGATAGTTTCGTCATCGATGAGCTTGATGAGTTGCCCAAGGCTAGCTGCTGAGATGGGGCTCTGCTCTATACTAAGGCCGTCCTTGTTGAGGAGGCCAAAGAGCTCAGAAGTTACCCAGTTGCACGCAGCCTTTGCGTTCCGACACGCCTCAACAACTGCGTAGAAGTACTCAGCCGATGCTCGCTCGCCAGTGAGAACAGTTGCATCGTACAGTGAGAGGCCGTACTCAGCGACTAGGTCATTTGTCCATTGTGCAGGGAGCTTTGGGAGCTTTGAGCGAACCTCGCGTACCCAACTTTCCTCGACCACCACTGGAGGGAGATCAGGATCGGGGAAATAGCGATAATCTGAGCTCTCTTCTTTGGAGCGCAGTGGCCGCGTTGTCCCGTTGGCGCTATCAAAAAGGAGCGTCTGCTGTATAACCTGCTGACCAGCCTTCAAGATAGAAAGCTGACGGGCTATTTCGTACTCAAGGGCACGCTCAACGAACTTAAATGAGTTGAGGTTCTTTATCTCGGTACGAGTGCCGAATTTCAGCTGACCCACTGGGCGTAACGAGATGTTTGCGTCGCATCGCAAACTACCCTCTTCCATATTCCCGTCGCTCACGCCGAGGTAGCGAACAAGTTGGCGGATAGTTTTCAGGTACGCAGAGGCCTCTGCCGGCGAGCGAATTTCAGGCTCTGAGACCACTTCGAGCAGGGGAACGCCAGCGCGGTTTAAGTCTACCAGGGATGATGCGGTGCGCGAGTCGTGCATGTTTTTGCCAGCATCTTCCTCCATGTGGATGCGCTTTAGTCCAACTGTGCGCTTGGTATCCCCCATGTAGAACTCTACGTGACCACGTTCGCAGATCGGCTCGTCAAATTGAGAGATCTGATACCCCTTGGGGAGGTCAGGGTAGAAGTAGTGCTTTCGAGCAAAGCGGTTGAAGCGCCGGATCTCACAGTTGGTTGCAAGCCCCATCATTATTGCAAACTCAACCACCCGCTTGTTGGTGACCGGCAGCGCACCAGGTAATCCAAGTGTTACAGGATCGATGTACTCATTAGGCTCACCGCCGTATGCAGCCGATGCCGAACTAAAGATCTTAGAGTTTGTTGAAAGTTGGACGTGAACTTCTAATCCGATGACTGTCTCGTAATCCATCTGTTGTCTCCTTGTACCTTACGCAGCCAGCGCTGGGTGCTTAGTGTGCCACTCCGTTGCGCTTTCGTATGCATGACCTACTTGGAAGAGGGTCTCTTCGTCGAAAGGTCGACCGATCA
>JBIIHY010000172.1:0-6751 GCA_044235305.1 Bdellovibrionota bacterium | reverse complement strand
TTTGCAAGGGCGAAGAGAGCCTCGTACAAGCAACTTGCGCGCCTAGATGACCTCGACCAAGAGGAGTGGAGTAAATTCTGCAAGAAGGCTTCGCTGTGGCTTTCAGAGCTCCCAAAGCTAACGGGAAGCTGGGTTGAGTTCGATGTATCTCAGGAGACTCGCCTACTAGTCAGCACCGAGGGCACAGTTGTTGCTCAGAACTCGCAGGTCTTTTCGCTTACGGCGAACATTCATAAGTTAACGAAAGAGGGCTCCAGGCTCGAGCAAGACCTCGTTATCAACTGCGGCTCTATCCAAGAGCTCCCTGATTTTACTACCTTTAAGCGGCTCATGCTTGAAAAGTATGAAGTCTTGATGCGCGTAGTGCGCGCCAAGAAGATTCATGCGTTCTCGGGGCCGGTGTTGCTCTACCCCGGCCCTGCGGGGCTCCTCTTCCATGAGGCGGTAGGTCACAGGCTTGAAGGAAGCAGGCTGCTGGCTTCTGGCGAGGGACAGACCTTTAAGGACCAAGAGGGTAAGCAGATCTTTAAACTACCCATCACAGTGCGCGACAACCCCTTGATGCGCGAGTTCAACGGGAATCGATGTATCGGGTCATACACCTACGACGATGAGGGCTCTAAGGGGTCAAATACCGTACTTATCGAAGATGGTGTGCTGAAGAACTTCCTTAGCACTCGCGCAGCGCTCCGCAAAGGACGCCACCAATCAAATGGCCACGCTCGAACCCGCGACCAACAACGCCCCATTAGCCGTATGGCAGTAACTATCATTGAAGGAAAGAATGGACTGCCTCTCGATAAGTTAAAGGCGCGGCTTATTCAGGAGATTAAGCGCCAGAAGAAGCCGTTTGGTATGATCGTGTATGAAACTAATGGCGGTGAAACCGATACATCGAACTACGACTTCCAAGCCTTCTCTGGTGATATTGCGTATGCGACCTTGATCTACCCGAACGGGAAAGAGGTTGCAGTTCGTGGTGTGAACTTTGTGGGAACACCACTTCAGTCACTCAGCAACATCGTTGCAGTAGGCGATGAGCAGCAGCTTGATAACGGCTTCTGCGGAGCTGAATCAGGGTTAATTCCAATCAGCACCATTGCCCCCGCTGTTCTCGTAAGCAACCTAGAGCTACAGGGGAAAGAAGAAGAGCTCGTTACCCCGCATATCTTGCAGCGCCCAAAGAGCCTACGCCGCAAAAAGACAAATAAGCAGCGCAGACGTCGAAAATAGCCTACTGCGCACCGATCGCAACACCTTGCTCATCTTACTGAAGAATCCTCTACCGCCGAAGAGCCATAGTTGGAGAAGAGATGTCCCGTTGTTGTTCTACCCCCCCGTCCTTTGTTAAGCGTCGCACCATCTCATTAGAGCATGACGCTATCGTGCGGGACGTTACTACCGAGGCTGATACAGGCGTGCGAATTGTCAGACGCCCTAAGAGGGAAGCCCCTGCTCCGCCCCCGTTGCCAGCTCAGCAGCCTCAATCTGTGCTTAGCGCACCCCCTTTACCCATTAAGGCTACTGCTTGCACTGTGCTCGTTATAGACGCCAGTCAGAAGATGGCCCACGAGATAACTCACGAGCTATCACGAACCCTGCCGGGCTCAACTATTCTATTTGCACCCACGTTGCAGATAGCTCTCTGGATCCTTAAACGACGCTCGATTGACCTAATCCTCACCAATTCAGTGCTTCCTGACGGCCCCCTCACTAAGCTGCACGAGTTCCTAGAGCAGATGTCCCCACCTCCAGAGCTTGTCGTGCTTAGCGAGCTGCTTTCATCACGTAGCGAACTCGGATCTCACCCAGGCTACAGATTTGTAGAGCTACGCCGCCTCTCTGCCCGCAACGCAGCAGAAGAGCAAGAGCCCCCCAGATTAACTGAGACCATCTCTGCACTCGGAGCTGACCTGCGAAATGATCTAAACAATCCACTCCAAGAGATAGTTGCTATGGCGTTTGTAGCGCACTCAAGCCAGGGGCTATCCCCTTCAGCTGAGCAGGCATTAACCGCCATCCAGCGCGCTGCAACAAACATGGCCACAGTTGTAAATAAATTAGAAGATAAGATTCGCGGGGCAGTTGGGGGATAGACAGGTGCCTAACGGAGTAGTGGAGACCGCCTGTATTAGATCTTCTGGGTCTTCGACGTTTTTAGTGGGTGCTTTTTGATGATATCGGGCCGTGAACGCGCACGAGCAGGTGCACGTAAGAACCTCGTTTTTAGCCTGAAACTCAGCGGGTTATGCCGTAGCTCTGCCCGCTACTACCCACTAATTCCGTCGATGAGCCAACCTTAAGATCCTTAACCACTGTTACGGTGTCACCATCTTGGAGGATATTACCGTTAGCATCCTTGATTACGGAGACGCTCTCTGTTTCTTCCTTAGTTGTAGCGTCCGCAGTTCATTCGTGTGCGCATTCAGGACATCCCAACAGCAGCCAATCTTCGTATGTATGTTCGCTGTTGCATTTGGGGCAACTCGGGTGGTTGCTCATTCGGACTGCTGGTGCTACCGCATACAGACTCACAAAAAGCTGCCTTTTAGCTGCGCTACGGGTTACAGTGCCTGTTAAAAGCATATGCACATTCAAAACGCCCCCAAACAGATTTCGGTTCAGCAAACACCTCGTATCCCCGAATCAGAGCTGCTCTTTGAAACTGCCCGTTCAAGTGGCCCCGGGGGACAGAATGTAAACAAAGTAGAGACCAAGGTTAGAGTCGTCTTTGACCTCTGGGCCTCAAAGGCTTTTTCTTTCGAACAGAAAAACAAAATCATTCGATGCCCTGATGTTCAGAGATACATCCGACGCGATGGGAAGATGGCGATATCTTGTCAGGCACACCGCTCGCAAACTATGAACAAAAACGAGGCGATCGAAAAGTTGCATGAGTTACTTATCGCAGCTCTTACTCCCGAGCACGAACGCATCGCAACTGCCCCTCCAGTTTCCGGCGAAATTGAGCGACGACGATCAAAGAACCTAAGAACCCTACGAAAGGCCGAGCGGCGGCGAAACTATCCTGAAGATTTCGAATAAAAAGCTCACTACGCCCAAGAGATCTTTAACGTCACCTACCCTACGCTGCAACAGCATCCATCTTACCGTCTATCACCCCACATGCCTCTCGAGAGGACCCGTCGAGTGGCGATACCCTTATTCGCTTCGTTGCACAGTCAATACCGCAGGCTCTGTAGAGCGGCTTGCTAAAATTTGCGCCATCTATCTTGTGCCAATTCTCGGCTACTCCGCTTACCAAAACATAGGTGCTACCCCTAAAAGCAGGCTGCTGCTCAAGCGTTGCTAAAGCCTTACCAAGCTCGCGGTGAATTTTTCGTTTGTACTCTACTGCGGCTTCAATAAGCTTTCCATGAGCAACCCTCTCGTGTTCGTTACCGCCACGAACCCCAACGGGCGCATAAACCGGCAAGGGGAAAAGCTCCTCCGCGTACGTGTGCCCTAGGATAAACTTATTCACAGGAAAGATGTAAGCGCCATTTGCTTGCATTGCCCAACGACCCTCATCAGAGCGCTTCAATTCTTCAAGCTTCATCAGTGTGGCAGTGGGTACTTTTGTTGCCCTAGCAAGCGCTTCCACAAGGGCGCCATTATTTGAGATCTCCTTCACGAAATGCATGGCTATCCACGGGCCAGCAAGACGGTGCTCAAAGTAAGAATACCTCCTGTCTGGAAGCTCTTTATAGTGTCCGTTCACATATAATTTATCTTGAATGAGCTGCTTTAGCGGAACATAGACATACTGGTCCTCCAGTGAGTCGTACCATAGGGTGTGACCGAGCTCGCTTCGAGCAGCTAGAACTCTCCCGCCTGAAACCCCACTCCCACCTATTCCTGTACCCATGATGATTGTGGTTATGTCCGATAGTCCGCGTGCAGCTCCTTGCGGATGGAGAATGTCACCGAAAGCAGCCGCACATCCATCGTTGATAAGGGGAATGCTCTCAACGTGCTTAAAGGCTTTCCGCCCGGAATCACCCTCCTTAAGCGCTTTCAGGAAAGATCTACCAAATGAAAAATTCTCAAAGCGTACCGGCGTGTTCGTGGTTGTAATCGCACAGTCAGTTCCCGGTTCAGCAACGAACCCAGCAATTGAGCCTTGAATCTTTACCACTCGCGAGGGAGAGATGCCTTTTTCCTTCAGAAAAGCCAGCGTGTGTTTTGCAAAATCACGAACAAACTCCTCCGAGCCGGGCCATTTAGGCGTACCCTTACAGCTCGTTCCGTTTTTATAATCTGGCCAAGAAAGTTGAAATCTATTGTCATCCGTAACCAGACGCGGGTCGTCTTCATGACCCAAGGGCAACACAATCAGCCGAGCGCTACTGCCGCCCAACATAACCCCTAATCCAACGTCACTCGATTGTAGACGTTCACGGTACCACAATGGACATTGTGCAGCCGCGGTCTCTTCTTTTGGTTTCCCGGGCGGCACGAGAGTCTGAGCAAAATCACCGTCTACTGGTTTAGAAACATTTGCAAACATACCGCTGTCAGCTTCATCCTTAGAATACTTTGCGACAGTATGTTCAGATCCAGCTCGCTAAGCAAAAAATTATAGGCGAAGTTTACGATTGCTAGCGCTTCTGGCAGTCACAGATGCAATGTGGCACGCCACGCGTGCCTGGATGTCGTCGGACCAAAGCAATCTATTTCGAACCATTGACGCAAGCAGCAGGCGCAGACAAGCAGGAAAGAGGCGCTAGCACCCCTAATCCTCTCTCCTTGAACGAAATAAAATACCGACTCATATATGCTTTAACCGCACCATAGTTGCGGAGGTGTCTCCAATACGCTTGGTGCCTGCAAGCACAAGCGCCTTCATCTTCAAGAATTCTCTTGCACCGCTTTGCCTTCGCTCAGAACACATTAAGCTCGACAAAGCTAACGAGTCGTGTGCCACATCAGGCTGATATGCTCCATCTGAAATGGTAAACGAAAGGTCACTTGTTACAATGACTGGATAGTTTTTGCTTTCTTCCCCAAGGTTTCGAGCCGCAAGATAAAATCCTATATCTGCAGCAGCTACTATCTGCGCTGCTCGCCTTGAAGCACCCTCTTTAAAGTCTGTAGTATCAAAAGAGTTAGGCCGACAGACCTTTAGTGCATTCGAAATTATTCCGGTTATGTCTAACCCTTGTAGCGATTTCAAGGACGAGGAATCCCGCGCCCGAACTGGAATGTGCTTAATCTCAATCTCTGATGACCCAACCTCAAGGACAGAAAGAGGCCATCTATCAAAGCCGTCTTTGCGACGAGCAACTAGCTGTACCTTATAGAAGGCGCTGTAAGGGCAGTCTCGCAAAAGGCTACTAGAAACAGATGTCTTAACCAAGCTTTGTAAAGCTTCCAAGCTGAAACAAAATCTGAAGCTTAGCTATGCAGCCTCTATGGCCTGAAGATTAGCCTGCAATTCAACAGTATCACGAAAGGAGCTAATCTCTGGTCGAAATACGATATCAACTTTTGCGTTCGGTACTAATGCAGGATGCGATGTGTGGCGCCACATGAGTCCTGAGATAAACCTACTACCATCTGAGAGGAGTACTTTTAAGTGCGCGTCCTTTAATACTTTTATCTCAACAACCCGAAGTCCACGAACTCTTACCTGCGGATTTGGATTCCCGATTCCAAACGGCGCGAGGCTGCGCAGCTCTTGAACTAGCGGCACCGTTATCTCAGAAAGAGTTGCATCGGTATCGGCATCAACAAACGGGGTCGTCTCGATGGCAGAGAGGCGCTTCTTACATTCAGCGATAAAAGCTGCGCGAAATTGCTCAAGCTTCTCTTCAGCTACAGAAAAACCACCTGCCCCTTCGTGTCCACCGAATTTAATCAGGTGCTCACTAACAGCTCCAAGCGCTTCAACAACACTGAAGCCTTTTATTCCGCGCACGGAACCTTTAAATATCCCAGGTGAATCCATCCCCATAACGGCAGAGGGTCGGTAGAAGTGCTCTACCAAACGTTGGGCAACGATGCCAATCACACCGGTATGAAACTCTGCATTCCACGCAACAAGCCCCCAGTCAGGCCCACCTAACCGTTCAATTTGTGCGATCGCTTCACGCTTTACGATATTCTCTGTCTCTTGGCGCTCAAGGTTTAGTTCATTGAGATCGCGCGCCAACTTATCTGCTCGATAAGAATCAGTCGTAGTGAGTAGCTCGACCACCAGCTCCCCGTGCACCATTCGCCCTGCTGCATTTAAACGCGGGCCAATACCAAACGATACATCATGGCATCCAACTGCCCCCTTAACACCTGCTACGTTTCGCAGCGCCCTAAGCCCTGGACGATCGGTATCAGTGAGCCTTTCAAGGCCACGCTTGGCGATAACTCGGTTCATGCCGATAAGCGGCACCATGTCACAGATAGTTCCGAGACAAGCAAGATCAAGAAAGTCCTTCACATCGAGGTGCTCAGCCTTGAGCTCGCGTCGCAATCCAAGCATCAAATACCACGCTAGACCCGCAGCGCACGCTATTGAGCCTGCAAAGTGGCACCCTTCTTGGTGTGGATTGATAAAGACATCGGCGGGCGGAGGATCTGCGCTGATATGGTGGTGATCTACAACAACTGTTTTTAATCCAAGGCTTTCGGCAACAGTTAGCTCTTTTACGTTGGTCGTTCCAAAATCTATCGTAAGCAGTACGGCAAACTTCTGCTCAGCTATCTCCCGCACCGTTTTTTCATTTAGTCCATACCCGTCAGCAAAGCGGTCTGG
>JBIIHY010000171.1:0-6776 GCA_044235305.1 Bdellovibrionota bacterium | reverse complement strand
CACGGATTACGAGGGTAGCACACCTTGGGGGGATGGCAAAAAAGGATTCCTACTCCCCCTCATCTACAACGATGACCCCATCTTCCTCGTAGGAAACGAAGATCTCCATCACCTCATACTCCCGAGCACCACCCGGAAGGGCAACCCTGGCAACGTCTCCGACCTCTTTTCCAATAAGCGCCTTACCGATCGGGGTTTCATATGAGATCCACCCCTTATCGATATCAGACTCTTCCGCACCAAAGATGCTAAAAACGCGCTGATCACCAGAGTCTACATCTTCAACCTTGACCGAAGCACCAAAGACCACCCGCGACAGCTCCCCGAAGTTTCGCGGATCAATCACCTCAGCAGTCGCCAACCGAGCTTCGATATCGCGTATTTTGGCCTCGGTCATCCCCGACTTCTCTTTAGCGGCGTCGTAGTCGCCGTTCTCTGAGAGGTCACCGTGCCCGCGCGCAATTTCAATGGCGCGCGCAAGCTCTGGCCGCATAGCCTTTAATTTCATCAATTCACTTCGAAGCGAGGCGTAGCCACGCGGAGTCATTGGACGCTTCATGGTAAGGGTCCCCCCGAATAACAACCGCTTAAGCGCGGCTTAAATACTCACCGGACTCGGTGTTAACTACCACCTGATCGCCGATGTTAACAAAAGGCGGAACCGAGAGCTGTAATCCCGTATCGGTCTTTGCAGGCTTTGGCGAGTTACTCGCTGTTGCACCCTTAAGGCCAGGCTCAGTGTCTGCAATAGTAAGTGTAACAGTCTGCGGCAACTGGATTCCGATCGGATTCTCCTCGTACATCGAGAGCTGCACCTGCATCCCTTCTTGGATGTAGTAGCGCCCATCTCCGATCATCTCGTCTGTGATAGCGACCTCTTCATAGGTTTCGCTGTTCATAAAGTGATAGCCGTTGTTGTCGGCATAAAGAAATGTCGCCGGTTGCAGGAACACATCTGCCGTATCAATATCCTCTGTAGAGCTAAAGCGGTGCTCGACCTGGCTTCCAGTCATCAGGTTGCGAAGCTTCATGTGCACCATGGCTCGCAGGTTGCCTGGCGTGTGGTGATGAAAATCCATCACACGACACAGGTTGTTTTTGAAAAGAATAACTACACCTTTGCGAACGTCTTTAGCCTTCATACAAACTTCCACCACATAAGCACTAACGTGGGCCTCTGCACTACAGCAGCGCAAGGGTTTCACGGATGCGGGATAGTACCCTATCCCGCCCCAGGACTGCAAACGACTCAAAAAGGGGCGGGGTTACCGTCTTTCCGGTCACAGCGATTCGAAGTGCCACAAACGCTGGCCCCGGCTTAAGCCCAAGCTCAGTTGCAACACCTCGTAATGACTCATCAATTGCGGTCACGGTAAAATCAGGCAAAGCCTCAAGCTTGTGTGACGCAAGGTTTAAGACCTCCTTGGCTTTAGCCACATCGAGCCCCTTCTGGAACATCGCATCCATCTGCCTTACGAGTGGAGCCTCACTCAAGAAGTCCACCATCGGCGCGATTTCAAGCAGAGTCTTAACGCGCTCCTGCACGTGCGGCGCTATCTGCCGATACAGCTCAAGCGGAATCGAAACTCCAGCTTCAACCAGCGCAGTTTGCGAAAGTTCAATAAATCGCTCGAGTGGAAGCTGCCTCATGTACAGTCCGTTCATCCAGAGCAACTTCGTAGGGTCGAACACGCCGCTAGCTGTATTTATCCCTTCAAGCGAGAACTTCTCTATAAGCTCCTCACGGGTAAATATCTCTTGATCACTTCCAGCACCCGGCGCCCATCCTATAAGGGATACAAAGTTCATGATTGCATCAGCCAAGTACCCCTGCTCACGCAGCTCACTCGATTTTGCAGCACCCAAGCGCTTCGAAAGCTTCTTTCCGTCGGGGCCGTTTATTACTGGGAGGTGACCAAACGTTACCGGCTCCCACCCTAAAGCTTCGTACAGAAGCAGATGAATTGGAGTCGAAGAGAGCCACTCAATTCCACGCAGAGCGTGGGTTATCTTCATATCGTGATCATCGCACACCACCGCGAGGTGATAGGTAGGAAAGCCATCACTTTTAAGGAGCACGGTATCTCGAAGCGGAATGGTATCCCACGTAACCCGACCGCGAATCGCATCGACAAAGCTGAGAGACTTCTTCTGTGGAATCTTTAGACGCACCACGTGCCGCGTATCGGCCGATACGTTGCGGGTACGGCAGTACCCAGAGTAGCCAGGTAGCTCCTTGCGCGCCATCTGCTCTAGCCGCTCTTTTTCTAGCATCTCTGGAGTACAATCGCAGCGATACGCAGCGCCTTTAGCGATTAACTCCTCTGCTACCTCTTTGTATCGAGGAAGCCTTAGGCTCTGAATATACGGACCACTTCCCCCGCCAAGACTTGGCGCGCCATCCCAAATCTCTCCAATCGCTGCTAGCTCCTCATGGCTTGGACCTTCATCTGGCTCTATCCCAAACCACTTAAGCTCCTCGATGATGTATCGAATAGCCCCAGGCACCAAGCGTTCCCTATCGGTATCTTCAATACGGAGCAGAAATTTCCCGCCATGCTTCTTCGCGAGCAACCACGCATAAAAAGCTGTACGAAACCCGCCCAGGTGCTGAAAACCGGTTGGCGAGGGGGCAAAACGTGTACGAATCTCAACCATAAGAGTCCTTCAATAATCGTGTTGGGAATATAGACCAGCACCCCGCTTAAGGCAAAGCGAGAAGCTCAACATGGCCCTACAAAGGCTACAGGTACTGCTCAAGCCTCTGGAGCGTTTCATTCAGAAGTGTTGCGACCTCAGGAAACTTATTTCGCCGCTCAGCAAGCCAGATAGCACGCATCGCAAGCCGTATGACTATCATCAACCGCAGCTCGGTCTCGTCAGGAGAGAACTCCCCGCCGTACCCCTTATAGAAAGCGTTGCGCTCGTTTTGTGATACGTTGAAAACGAAGAGATCTGCTATATCACGTAGTGGCGAGTGCCCGATCGCATCCCCCCAATCTAAGAGCCATACACCACCCAAAGCATCTACTCGGAGATTGCCAGGCTGTAGCCCACCGTAAGAAACCACAGGCTTTAACTTTGCCTTACTTAACCGGTGAAACGCTGGCGCCAGACGCGCACTACGGTCCGCTCCGAGAATCGAGCGCGCAGCAGGCGTTGCACAAACATCAACCGCGTAGTCGAGCCACAGGCGGAGGGTTGCATCGTGAGCCGACAAAACCCCCTCCTCAAAATCATCCGTAAAGCCTGCAAGTCCTATCTGATGCAGCTTTGCAATCTGACGACCAACCTCTTGCCAATGCGGTATGCGCTGAGCCTCGGGTAGGGTATCGACGTCCTTACCAGGAATAAACGGAGTGACGATGAACGAATACCCCTCTGTATTGCCCACCGCTAGTACAGCAGGGGCGCGAACACCATGCTCAATCGCCAACTCAGCAGCGCGCGCTTCCTTCCGGTGCACACCTAACTCACCTATTCCAGCTACCTTGATTACAACTTTTCCAGCCGGAGATTTCGCTTCAAATATGGCATTACTCAATCCCCTGCGAGCCATCGGGGTAACATTACTAAGTGGCATCTTCAGATGCGCCACGATCTCTGCTAAGAGATTCTGAGATATGGATTTTTTGTTCTCTTCCACGCGTGCCAGTAATTTTATCACAAATAGTGCGCATACCGCTGCACGGAAAAAACGCATTTGGAGCACAATTATCAGTCGCCTAATGGGCTTAACCCTACAGACTCGCCTGTTCCTCTTACCCTGTGTTTTATATTATTTAGCTCTGGTACCGGGCCCATGCGTAGCGGACGACAACCAGAGCCTTACTTTTTCAGGCTTTCTCGATACCACCCTGGCTCATGACTTTAACTCCCCTCCTACGCGCTACCGGTCGTATACGACCCAGCCGTATTACACCGATGAGCCCGCTCTTAACCTCGGTTATATCGATGCAACGGTACACTCAACTCGTTATCGCGGGCGGCTAGCGCTCCAGTATGGCTCGTCAGTTATCGCAAACTATGCTGCTGAGCCAGAGATCGCTGCCCGATACTTTCAAGAAGCCTACGGGGGGCTTCAACTGTCAGAGTCACTCTCTATAGATGTCGGAGTATTTCTCTCTCACATTGGCTTTGAGTCATGGATCTCGCGCGATAACTTTACCGCTAGCCGTTCACTCGTTGCTGATTACTCACCGTACTATCAATCAGGGGTGCGCTCGACTTACACGTTCTCTTCTTCACTTCAGGGAACCCTGTACCTCCTCCGCGGCTGGCAGAATATCTCTGGTGATAGAGACCCTGCCCTCGGCACGCAGCTCAGTTACAAAACAAATGACTCAAACACTCTGATTCACAACACCTTCATCGGCAACGAGCACGGCACCCGCACACTGAATAATTTTATTGTGAAGCACCGCCTAACGCCCGACGTAGATCTTGTCACAAGTTACGATATCGGCACCCAAGCCCGTCGCAGCGACTCGACTGTAATCTGGCACGGATTTTCAGTCGTGACACAGTATCGATTAAACAAAGAGGTTGCGGCTGCATTCCGAATTGAGCGTTATTCAGATCCGCACAACGCAATCGTTGAAACGCCCTTTGGACGAGCCTTTAACACCACTAGCCTCTCCGCGAATATAGATTATGCAATCACACAAGCGCTCGTCTGGCGCACTGAATATAGAGCATTCATAGCAACTCAAGATATCTTTCCGCGACACGAGGCTCTCTCGCCTTCAGATAGCTTTATTATGGTGTCGGTGCTGTATACGCTCTCCGCGCCTCAGCATTAATTAACCAAAATGCTACACTACCCACAACTACTACTCAGGCGAAGAGCGTATGGAACCGCAGTTCCCGTTGCCAACGCATCGCCTCACCCCTTCCCCAACAATGCAAGAAACGCTTGCTCATCAAGGATCTCAACGCCGAGCTTCTGTGCTGTGGCTAACTTCGAGCCCGGGCTTTCACCGACTACGACGTAACTCGTTTTTTTACTCACTGACGAAGATACTTTACCACCAAGGGATTCGATCTGCTGCTCAGCATCATCACGACCCATAGCAGAGAGCGTTCCAGTTATCACAAACGTCTTTCCGGCGAGCGCCCCACCCTGCACCTGCTTTACAGGAGCAGGAGTAACGCCACACTCCCTATGCAATCTCTCGACTATACCACGCTCGTCGTCGTCACTTAAAAAAGTAGCAATCGATCGCGCCGTCTCTGGTCCGACTTCAGCTACGCCAAGCAACTCCTCCTCTGTGAGCGCAAGGAAGCGCTGCAAGGTGCCGCAGTAACGCGCAAGAACACCAGCAGTTTTTGAGCCGACATGCCGGATACCGAGCGCAAAGATAAACCTATCAAGGGGACGCTCTCTGCTGCCTTGAATCGCATCAACTAGATTTTTACTTGAGAGCTCTCCCATGCGCGGTAGATTTTGCAGCGCATCAACACTCAGCGAATATATCGATGGTAGGTCCTTAACTACGTTGTGCTCAACGAGAAGCCCAACCATTTTATCCCCAAGCCCTTCGATATCCATTGCATCTCGCGAGGCGTAGTGCAGGATACGGTTGTGAACCTTCGCCGGACACCGCGTATTGGGGCACCTCACAACAGCTTCACCAGGAATACGCTCAACCTGTGCGCTGCACTCCGGACACTCCTTGGGAAAATGAAACGGCCGCTCACTTCCTGTGCGGATTGTGGTAACGGCTGCAACCACTGCAGGGATAACATCACCCTGGCGACGCACGACAACGCTATCACCTATCAGGAGCCCCTTCCTCTCAATCTCATCCTGGTTGTGAAGTGTTGCACGAGATACAACTACTCCGCCTACGCGCACCGGCTTAAGACACGCGACCGGTGTGAGCGCACCGGTCCTTCCGACCTGTATTATTATATCCTCAAGGATAGTCACTGCTTCCGTGGGCTTAAACTTTGCAGCAATCGCCCAGCGCGGGGATCTCTGCCGAAAACCAAGCTTTCTCTGAAGCGCAACATCATTAACTTTGATAACAACCCCATCGACCTCAAAGGGTAACGAGTCACGCTCCGCTTCTGCCTTGCGATAGGCATCAACTATCCCATCTACACCGCGAACAACACGGAACCCTGGCGAGATGGTAAAACCGCATGATTCAACGTGCTTCATCGCCTGCGATAACGGCTCATCAACGACTCCTCGAGTCGCCTCATCCAGCGTCTCTACCACGCCAACTCCGTACGCAAAAAACCACAGAGGTCTTCTAGCGGTTTCCCTAGGGTCTAACTGACGCAAACTACCCGAGGCTGCATTGCGTGGATTAGCAAAGGTTTCTTCACCTCGCGACAAGCGCTCAGCATTGAGGGCCTCAAACTCTTTTTTGCGAAAGAGAACCTCTCCACGGACTTCAAAGGAGCCTGTGTTTTTTTTCGGTGAGCGCAGTTGCAACGGTATAGCTTTAATGGTGCGCACATTGAGGGTAACATCTTCCCCTGTTGTTCCATCACCCCGCGTTGCAGCCTGAGCGAGGTATCCGTCTTCATAGCGCAGCGAAACTGCAACTCCATCAAACTTGTACTCTACCGTGTACTCAACCTCAGATAGTTCAAGCCCCTCCTTAGCGAGGAACCTTCGCACCTGCGCATCAAAATCTGCTAACTCCTCTTCGTTCATCGCGTTGTCGAGCGACAACATCGGAAGCCTATGAACTATGGTTGCAAAGCCCTCAAGCGGTTTGGCCCCAACGCGCTGCGTCGGCGAGTCCGCGCGCACGAACTCT
>JBIIHY010000170.1:0-6777 GCA_044235305.1 Bdellovibrionota bacterium | reverse complement strand
CACCTGCCACCATCCATCTCTAGCGGACCTGGAAGGTCCGCGGTCCATGACAGCTTCGCCAAAACGGCATCAATGACTGACTGCCACCCAGCGGGCCGCGAGGGTTTAGCCTCGCCAAAAAAAATTACACCTGCCACCATCCATCCCTAGCGGACCTGGAAGGTCCGCGGTCCATGACAGCTTCGCCAAAACATCAAAAGTGCCCACGATACATTTCTAGCAGACCTACAGAGACCGGCCTCCTCCACTCTACCCCCGATGACACCCAGCCGACCCGAATTGCCAGTCCGAGGCCTTTGTTACAAGCTTGGCCCTTACAGGATTGTCATCGATGTATCCAACCACTCGATCCAGATGATCACCATCTCGGATGTATCGATCAAAGAATTCGGGATACCAAAAGCGCCCCGTGGTCCCGAGCGCTTTGTTCGCCTCGCGCCCAGTACGGCCCTTGAAAGCCCGGATCACTGAGAGAAGTTGAAAACCAGGCTGTAACTTAAGCAGGAAGTGCACATGGTTCGGCATCACAACCCAGCGTACTACCTCGTGACCATGTACAGCCAAGGTCCCAAGCGCCTTCACGATTACCTCCGCCACTTCCTCCCGTGCCAGTACGCACGACCCGTAACCAGCATCAAGAAGAGCCTCTGTTCGCTTACGCCACTGTTGCTCAATGACCTGCGGCACCGCTCCATTCGCCGCCAATCTGATTAGCTCAGCCTGCAATGCTGCACAGACGTGTTGCGGAAGCGAATCCGACAAGCGAATAGTAATAAATTGAATTACGCCCGCGAGGTTATAGTGCGGAATATATCCACGACTAGACCATCCCTCGTGTGTTTTAAATGAGCCTCTCGCCTTACGGCGAATACGATTGATATCCATACAACCACAATCGCCAGCCCCTGAAAGAAGTTGCCTCCTTCATTTGGCCAAAAGGGTTGGACCTCCCCCTCCGGACCGCGAAGGTTTATGGTTCGACAGGCTCACCACATAGGCCTCGCCAAAAAAATTTCACCTGCCACCATCCATCTCTAGCGGACCTGGAAGGTCCGCGGTCCATGAGCAGCTTCACCAAGAGCAACTCCCCCAAAAAATTCCAATTGAATCCCCCACAAATCAGGGTAAGCTTCCTGACCCATAAGCAAAGAGAGGTAGCCATGCGAATTCTTTACCTGCTCATTACCGTACTCCTAATTGGATGTAGCCAACGGATCCGTTTTCGCCCTGGCGAAATCCCCCACCCTTTCGCCTGACGATTCCACGCTCATCTACAACATGGCGTGTGTGCATGCGCTCAAAGGAAAGAGGAAAGAGGCGCTTGCTGGGCTTGAGAGAGCGTTCACGTTGACACCAACCTTAGTTGCTCATGCGAAGCAAGATTCCGATCTAACCTCGCTATGGGAGACCCCTGAGTTCAAAGCCCTTGTTGCCCGGGAGTATGCACCACTAGCGCCGCGGGATGTTGGGGGGAATACGGTGCGGGTGAATTGAGGAGGGGCGATGACTTGGGATGAGTTCGCGGTGCGTTGTGCCGGAACGCAGGGCGCGCGGGTTTCGACCCAATCTCAGGGAAGCTGGGGTTGGGGGCGAAAGGAAATTCTAAGCCTTGAATTGAAGTAGTGACCTCAGAATTATGAGAAATGCGCAAAGCTCAATGATATCAACATACTATCAATCTTTTCAGGTGGTTGATGTGTTGAGACGTGTTGAGCGAGACGGTGTTTTTAAGTGGCGTGTGGTACGTGGGTGGTACACGGTGTCTCGCATCGAACTGCATCAGCCTTAACCGGCAAAAACTCAGCTTTCCAGACTCTCGCTCCAATAATTAACAGTAACCCCAAGACTAAACACCACGACATCCCATCATGGTACCTCTGTAATCTTCTAGCGTTCGCGCTCCACTCGCCCCTCTCCCTCTCGATTAGCGAACGTCCCCGTTGCACTTCCTCCCCTATGTATTCTTTTGACATGGGCGCTCCAGTATTTAGGTCACTCACTACCTCGACCCTATCGTAAGCCGCCAATGCTGCCTCACGCCGCTCTATATCTAGCTATAGAATAAGCCTTGAATGATTACGGGATAGATAGGAAACAAAAGCTCGGAGGCGCCACAAACCAAATGCCATCGAGGCTAAAATCAGAGTTATCCCAGTCAACTCCATCGTCCCTGGATTTATTCCAATTACATCTGGATGAAAATCGCGCACCTCGAAGGAGACAATAGCGGCAGATAGACCAACCAAGAAATAATCCAGCTTTTGCGCCGCTTCCTTCCAGTGCTCGTAAGTCGCTCTTAATTCATCTGTCACGAGACATCCTCGATAATTTTGTCCAACGTCTGGTCATCAATTAGAGCGATAATTCGAACGAAAATCCTTTCAAGGCGATTGTTAAACCGCCTAATGGTTTCTACGGACACAACCTCGGTATCCAGTATGATTGAAGAACCAACCTTGAGCCGTTTTCGTCTAAAAGCGGCCCCACCGCTCCCATAACGAGACCAAGTCGAATGAACCAACTCATTACGTCTTCGTCCCGCTACTTCAGCAGCCCATACCACCCGGCGCCATTTAGAGAAGGGGTGTGTTATGGCCGCTCTCTCCTTTACTTCCTCTACCAACGCTTAAAATCTAATTCTCTCATACCGCACATGAACATCCTCTGCATTATCAGCGCCCCACAAACTGACCCCGAACCATTTCAACGCAGTCTTGACATCCTGAAAACGAACACACATCTCACCCAGAGCTTCGTAAATCTCCTTTGAAGGCAACAAAGCTGACATCGACTGTTCCACTTGAGCGTACTCCTTTTAACTACAACAGCGCGGACTCACTATCCAAAGTGCTATTAGTATCCCCACTCCTCATGCCTAACCGGCAGCTCATTCAACATCCGCCTCCTATGCTTCCAACTCGGCATAAACCGGTCCATTAAAGCAACAAAGCGGGCGTTATGCGTAGGTTCGAGCAGGTGCACCATCTCGTGAACAACGATGTACTCAAGACATTCGCGCGGCTTCTTAGCCAGGTCTGTGTTTAATAGAATACTCCTCGATGCGGGATTACAGCTCCCCCATCTAGTTCTCATGCGACGAACATTAACCTTCTCTACCTTAACGCCTAGCTTATTTTCCCACTTGGAAATGAGCTCTGGCACCGCGTTCTTAACCTGCGAGCGATACCATGCCTCTACTAGCTCGGCTCGCCTCTTCGCAGCTGTTCCCGGGCGCACTTGCACTAGTAGTTTGGTATGGCGCAACGAGACTTCGGGTGATTCATCCCGCTCTGAGAGCGTCAGAAGACACCTACGTCCCCAAACATAGTGGCTCTCTCGTTCAACATACTCACGCGGAGACTCACGTTCCTGAGCGAGAACCTTCTTGCGCTGTTGTTCAATCCACCCCAGCTTTGAAATCGCGAACACTCTGATTGTATCGAGCTTCATTCGGTGAGGCGCTGCTATACGAACTCGCCCAAGAGGGGGATGTACGCTCAAGTGGACATTCTTGATGTCCTTGTACTCAAGGTCGGCCTCAAATTTCCCTAGTTGGATTTTCGGCACCTCTAATACTCCCTTTGGGCTTTGATTATCAGGAACAACCGCTCGACCTCGGCTTGGTCTTGAAGGATTCCATAGAGTGCGGCTTTGATGACTTGTTCACGCGCTTGATGCCCACGCCATCCATCCGGTCGTATACGACGAACTGTTTCGTCAATTCGAATAGCTAGTCTTACGTCCTCATTGGCGTAGTCACGCCGAGGACCGCCAGCAACTTGCCCCTCACGGCTCGGATGGAGATTGTTATATATCGCTCTCCGACCCGGAGTATTCAACTCTTCAGGAACCGTCTCTGAGTGACCCGTCTTAACCTTCTTAACAAGGTCGTGTATCTGCCTAAGATATTCCTCGTATTCAAGAGCCTTAGCCTTGCGGGCTTCGATAATCTCATCGAGTAGCTTAGACATCCTTTCAAAGTAAGCAGGGTCGTTGAGTTGCTCCTTCACGATAGTGCGACGGACATTATTTTCGATGGTCTCAGCTACGGCAACCCGGTCTCCTCGCATAGAACCCAGCTGCTGGGCGATAGCGTCAGCGATACCCGTCTTAACGATAAGGTCGAGCAACCCGATATCATCGAAGGGAGATATCTTTCGGGGCTCATCAGCCTGCACGTAGGTATCGATTAGATGCCGCATATCGGCTTCATACGGCTTCAAATCAAGCACTTCGCCACTTGCTCGACGGATAATCTCACGAAGTCTGAGGTAGTTTTCCTGCTGACGCTTAATTCGAGCAATCTCCTGAGTCGAATACCCAGCAGCTTCAAGCTCATCCGAGATAGCGGCATAAGCTCGAATCAACGCGACTACACCTTTATAGAGGGCTGTCCTTTGCGGTTCTCGCTCCTGGAGGTCTGTTGGAATCTCGGTATTTCCGCAGAAGTAATGAATATAGTCCAAGTCGTTCTTTGGCGGCACCACCGGCTCGCACAACAAAGCGAGAACTTCCAAAGCTTGGTCGAGCCGTTCACGTCCCTTTTCAAGTCGGTCTTGCAGTAGAACCTCTGGGTCAGCGCCGCCTGCGCTGGTATCAATCTCGGATGTGTAAACCGCTATCGACTTCTCCACCTTCTTGAAGAGGTCTTTGTAGTCCACTATGTACCCGAACTCCTTATCGTCGCTATCAAGCCGATTCGTCCGACAGATAGCCTGGAAAAGTCCGTGGTCCTGCATCGACTTGTCGATGTAGAGATATGTACAGGGCGGGGCATCGAAGCCCGTAAGCAGCTTATCAACGACGACAAGCAGCTTCATCGTGGCGGGCGACTCAACGAACGACTTCTTGGCCGAATCTTCGTACGATTCAGTCTTCGACTTACCTGGGTTTGCCTCAACCTCCTCAAGAAGTTCGGTATACGTGTTGTAGATGAATTGCTTGTCCGTCTCAGTATTGGCGCCGACCTCTTCCTTACTGACGTCCTTTGCGTGAGGATTGTAGGAGGTAACGATTGCACACTTCCCCTTAAGCGGAGTCTTCTGAAACAGCGTGAAATACTTCGTGGCTTCGTAGATACTTCCTGCAACCAACATCGCGTTGCCTCGCTCACTGGATAGGCGAGACTTCACACTGAAATCAAAGACGATATCACTAACGACTCGGTCCATCCGAGACCTCGAACTGAGAACGGCCTTCATCGTTCCCCACTGTTTCTTCAGCTCGTCCTTCTGCCAATCGTTCAGACCCTTCGTCTTAGCCTCAAACCACTGGTCTATCTTCTCTTCTGAGCCAAGTCGCTGGTCGATGTCGCGCGCCTCGTACACCAGGTCGAGCACTACATCATCTTCAACGGCCTCACTAAACTTGTAGGTATGGATATAGCCCCCAAACACCTCAAGGCTGGTCTCTTTGTCCTTCTTTAGAAGAGGGGTTCCCGTAAAACCAACGAAGATGGCGTTCGGCAACATCGCCTTCATCACTTTGTGCAAAGTGCCGCTCTGAGTTCGATGGCACTCATCGACGAACACAAACAATTCGCCTACCGCCTGGGTTGGCTGGGATTGAAGCTCTTTAATGTATGCCTCAAGGTCATCAACATCGCGGCGGCCAAACTTATGAACCAACGAGCACAGCAAGCGTGGTTTTGCTTGACCTAGGGATTCCATTAGGTCACGACCACTCTTAGTGCGCTTAATCGGCTCTCCAGCTGCGTTAAAAACCCCTTCTATCTGCTTATCTAGCTCATCGCGGTCCGTGATAATCGCCACCCGAGCATTTGGATTGTTCTCGAGAAGCCACTTAGTCAACAGCACCATGACGATGCTCTTTCCGCTTCCCTGGGTGTGCCAGATAACCCCACCCTTCCGTTGCCTGAAGAACTCCTGGGCTGCCTTAACGCCGAAATACTGATGAACTCTTGGCAGCTTCTTGACACCGCCATCGAACAACACGAAATCGAGCATCAGTTCAATTAGACGCTCTTTTTTGCACATCTTGAGGAGGTACTTGTCGAGCTTATAGCGGCTATTGTCCTCCTCATCCTCTTTCCACCGGAGGAAAAACTTTTCCGGCGTCTCAATGGTCCCGTATTTCAACCCCTCTGAATCGCTTCCAGCAAAAACAAACTGGACCGTGCTAAAGAACCACTGATTGAATTCAGGCTGCTGATTCGAGAGAATCTGTCGAATTCCATCTCCTATCGAGGTACGACTATTCTTTAACTCAATCACCCCTATGGCGATTCCGTTTACATACCACACAAGGTCCGGTCGACGCTCGTGACCGCCGTTTAAAGTCACCTCTTCGGCAATGGCAAAATCATTATTAGCCGGCTCGCTCCAGTCTATTAGGTGAACCGTCTCTGTGACTTTTCCGGCCTCGATTTTGACTGGGACTCCGTAGCGGAGCAGCTTGTAGACCTCTTGGTTGTTGTCATACAAGGAGCGATTGCGATTATCCGCCTCGGTCCTGAGCTTGTAGAGGGCTCGATTGACCTGCTCAGGGGAATAGCCGGACTTCGAAAGCCAATCCGTAAGAATCGATTCTTCTATATTGCTGTTACCCTCGCGGTCTTTCCAGTCTCCTAAAAATCGATATTTGAGCTCATCGCGAAATAAGGCGATTAGTCTATCTTGGGTCTCTTTCTCTGCTTGGCCGATATCTTCCATACGGTTGCCGCTTTCTACACTAGTCTTATCTTGCCGGTTAGAAGTTGTTGCATCATGGCTTGTTTGATGTGACGAGCTTTCATCACCTTGTCAGCAAGCAAAAACA
>JBIIHY010000009.1:0-21033 GCA_044235305.1 Bdellovibrionota bacterium | reverse complement strand
TCGCGCTGCCTATTACGAGCGGCAGATATGCAGGCCGGCACTGAGAAGGTCACCGTGGCAGAGATAAAACAAGCTATCGACCGACTCGGCGTGCGCATGGCGGCAACCGTAGCGGCAATTAATTTCGCCTGCTATCAGCTCTTGATGCTTAAGCCACCACAAGCACTCTGGACACCACTCTTTAAGGAGATGATGACCGAGATCGAGGTGGGTTTTCAGTTCGGCGCACAGGCGCAAGGCCTAGGTGGCGAAGGCGGTATGTTGATGGGCTTTGCGCGCTGCGCTGGCCTTGCCGTCTTACTAGCGAAGTATCCGCGCGAGTACGCTGAATGGCACGCATCGACGCAGGGTGTTGATACGCGGCGTTCTGCAATTGCAACTTTTGGCTGCGAGCCGTATCAAGTTGGAAGCGCGCTGCTGCAGCAGTTGGGTTTTGGCCCAGAAGCAGCAATTGGCAGCGCTCTTGGAACCGGGCATCTGTCATACGACCTTGCTCAACAGAACGATCGCCTTATCCGCTGGAGGGCTGCGCACCACTGGATTCGAACACTACTTCGTGGATCGAGCGCACCAAACGACCCGCAAGCGCGTTCAGCCTTTCCAAATTTGATCCCGCCAACAGAATCTCAACCACTACCGGCACAACTAGAGTCGCTCTACAGCTTAATTGCGCTGATCCGTCGCAACGGTTCACAGTGGCTGTGGCACCTACCAGCTAGTTCGTACGACGACTCAGCAAATCTCGTAGAGGGAAGAAAGAAGGCAGAACCAACAAGTTACAAAACAAAGAGCGGACTCTTCATCGACAAGAGAGAGCTTTCGCAAAAATAAAAATTGTTTTATTGACGCAAACGACGTATTGCAGCATGATGAGTATAGGACGTTACATGTTCTGGGAATCAGCCTTCAAATCCCTCCCCATGTACTTAGCTTCCCGAAAGGCTGATTTTTAGGACGGTAACGTCGACCGAACCTGGGGCACCTACTTGGAAACAAGTAGGTGCCATTTTTATTTCTACCCTCATAAAACTGCCGAGACCAAACCCTTTCATCCAACGCGTGAAGCTGTTACGAATCGTTGAAGAGAAACGATTACGGCAGTTACGCTTTACGCTTATGAATTCTGGTCCTTCGACAACCACTTCTTTTTCCATCACCGCTGGCTCGCTAGCAGAGCAAGTATCTGGATCGATACTTGGAGATGCCCTGCTGTCTATCAACGCCGTAGCGGCACTTGAGAGGCCCACACCGCACGCTCTTACCTTTGTTCGAACTACCTCTCAAGTCCACCTTGCTGAGGCTGTAAAGGGGCGCATTGCTCAAGCGATACTCGTCCCTCGAGGGCTTACATTGCCCGACATGGTGCCAACCAATTCGGTCCTCATTCTAGTCGACGACCCGTACAAGGCGTTCCTTGACCTGTTGCCGATATTTTATCCGCCCTACGAGCATCCACGATCGATACACCCCTCGGCATTCATCGATCCCCACGCTCAGATAGGCTCTAACGTTGCAGTCGGACCGCATTGCTCAATCGCAGCAGGTGCTATTGTGGGCGACAACACTATCCTGCATGCAGGCGTTCACCTCTACCGCGGCGTTAAGCTCGGAAAGGGCGTAACACTCCATAGTGGCGTAAGCGTCCGCGAGGAATGTGTGATTGGAGATTACACAACGATACACAACAATTCAGTCATTGGAGCCGATGGGTTTGGTTATGTGCCTGATGCAAAAGTTGGTCTGCGCAAGGTGCCGCAGGTAGGTAACGTAATTATCGGCAGAAACGTCGAGGTCGGCGCAAACACCTGCATAGACCGCGGAGCGTTTGGTTCCACGATTATCGGAGACAGCACAAAGATTGATAACCTAGTTCAGATCGGACACAACGCCACGATCGGAAAGTTCTGCATCATCTGCGGACAGGTAGGAATCGCGGGAAGTGCCACAATCGGAGACAACGTGGTCATGGCGGGCGGTTCAGGAGCTGCTGACCACGTGAGCATCTGCTCTAACGCCCGCATCGGCGGCCGTGCTGGAGCCACCCGCAACATAACCGAACCCGGAGACTACCTCGGGTTCCCCGCTGAGACAGCCACCACCTGGCGCAGGATGCAGGTTGCCTTACGGCGGCTCGCAACGGGTGGAAAAAGTGGTAAGCGCTGATCGCCTCTAGCGGACCTGGAAGGTCCGCGGTCCAAAAAAAAGCTTTGCGAAACTTCACCCCATTTGAGTAGCTACAACATGCCCCGAGTGAATCAGCCGCGGCTCGCCATTTACTGAAAGAACAAGCGCGCCGGAATCATCCACGCCGACGTACGCCCCATGAACAGTAACACCGGGAGAGACCTCGATAGTAAGCATCGTAGAGCCACTGTCGTAACACGAGAGCTCTTCCCAGCGCTGCCTAAAGGCTTTAAATCCGCCGCCAGATTGCCACTCCTGCTGCACACCGAGGAGGTGGTGAGCAAGAACTCCGGCTACATGCTCAAGGTCAGGTGCCTCGTGAAGTGGAACAAGATCCGCAAGCGCAACAGAGTGGCTAATCTCGGTGGGGGCCGCCTTAAGATTTAGCCCAAGACCTACAAGGAGTACCCGCCCGTGGCTATCTTCTTGAACTTCTATGAGCACTCCACCCAGCTTTGATAACTCAGCCCCGCTCCGCACTACGATATCGTTTGGCCATTTAAGCGACAGCGCGGCACCGAACTCGCGCAGCGCCCTGGCAACCCCAACACCTATAGCTAGCGAGTAACCCGAGAGGAGCGCTACAGGAGCAGTGGTACGAAAGAGAAACGTCCCGAGGAACGCACCACCCTCTGATACCCACGAGCGACCCTGCCGGCCGCGTCCGGCGCTTTGGTGCTTGGAAACAACCAGAGCGGCAGCACTCGGATTAAGATTAGCAAGGAGCTCTACAAGCCGCTCCCGAGCAACATCCATGGTGGATGAAACCTCCTCATAGAGAGATGAAAAGAGGTACCCAGCTAGGTGTAGTTCTTTAACGGGGCGCAATGCGGGAGATCCTCATCGAGATATCGACATTTGGCGCCCGCGTTGTGAGAGCGCCAGCCGAAGCAGCATCAACCCCAAGCGACGACAGTATGGGCAAGCGCTCAAGCGAAACTCCGCCCGATACCTCAATGAGCGGGCGCATTTCCGGCGACAAAGAGAAGGTTGATTGCACCAGCGATACTGCCTTACCAACCAGCTCATCGGTAAAATTATCAAGCATAATTACCGTTGGTTTAAACTCAATCGCAATCGCTAGCTCATCGAGGTTTCTCACCTCCACTTCAAAGGGCATGTAGAGCGGCTTCTTCGCAACTATCTCTGCAAGAGCGCCACGCATTCCATGCGGATGAGCATCAACATGGTTATTCTTTACCAGCACCATATCGCCAAGTGAGGCGCGGTGGTTACGCGCTCCACCAACTGAGGTGGCGTACTTATCAAGCACCCGAAAACCGGGCATGGTTTTACGGGTATCAAGCACGGCAACCTTTGAAGCCGCTGCAACGAAGCGCTTGGTGTATGATGCAACCCCACACATGCGCTGAAGAAAGTTTAATGCCGTCCGCTCAAGGGACAGCAAGTCCCGACTAGACCCTTCAACCGTTGCCAGCACATCGCCGGCAACGGCTGTTGCTCCGTCCTCTTTCTTGCGCGAAAAAACAGCATCGAAGTGCCCTTCTGATATAATCACCGGAACGATATCAAGACCGCACACAAGTAGCTCTTCCCGTGCGATAATCTTCCCTAGTCCCCGTTCGTTGCGTGGAACTGTTAGGGAAGCCGTGACGTCACCAAAGGCGAGGTCCTCCTCTAAGGCGAGCGCAACGAGTTTGCGGACGTGTGGCACCTGTAGTGAAACCATCTAACGCTCCATAACCGCCTGGTAGCTGTGGCGCGCTACTACACGCACTGTTGCAGCTGCCGGCACCGCAAGAAAAATCCCGAGGAGCCCAAAGAGCTGACCGCCGGCAAAGAGAGCTAAAATAATCACCAGTGGCGACAGTCCGAGCGAATCACCAAGAATCCGGGGCGTAACAACCATGCCCTCTATGGCCTGCACGAGGGCGAACACCACCCACACGTACACCACATGAATCAAGTCACCAAAGGTGACTAGCGCCATAAGCGAACTTAAGACAATACCAACCAGAAACCCTGCATACGGAATCAGGTTCCCAAACCCTGTGACCGCGGCAAGCAAGAGCCAAAGGTCTACTCCAACGATCCATAAGCCGATCGCATACAGTACAAACAGTACGCTGCACACGATAAACTGCCCGCGAACGAAGGCCGAGACGTAACCATCAATCTCACTGAAGATTCTCTGTACGCGCGTTCTTCGAGTTATTGGAACAAGCCCAAGAACGAGCCGGTGCAGAGTCGGCATATCAACCGCTAGGTAGTACACGATAAATGGCAGCAGGGCTGCGTTTATCAGGGTGAGTACCTGCGAATACCCCGTGAGAAGCGTCGCCGATGCCGTGCTTAAGACCTTCTTAACCGTAGCACCACTCACGTCAGAGAGTGTCAGAGGTAACCCAGCCACAAGCTCTGCTAACGACGTGCTCTGCCTGACCCCCTCGGGGAGCACGCTCTCTAGCTGTTTTAGAAGCGGCGCGAGACGCTCCCGGCCAATGGAGATATAATTCTGCAGGTTTTCCGAGAGCTTCTGGAACTCACTAATAAGCGATGGGACTGCCGTAATGAACAACAAAGCAAGCACTGAAACGAAACCGCCGAGAACAAGAAAAAACGCTAGCGCCCGACTGTAACCTCGACGTTCAAGCCGCCGTAAGAGTGGATCAATAGCGTAGGCCAGGAAGTACCCAAGCACGAGCAGCACCACCAGCTCCTTGAGCTGTGCCGCAAGCCAGAGCGCCCCAACAAAGAGCGAGGTCGTAATCACCCACAGTGGGGGCAGCGCACTCTCTTTCGCCTTCATAGACACCTTACGTAAACATAAGCACAGGCCGCCCGAAGAGCTGCTCTACCTCTTCACACAGCGCCTCCGAAGGATTAACGCACACCGGAGCATTTCGTGCATCCCGCAAAACAACAGAGACGTCACCACTATCGAGCGCCAAGCGAACTTTGACTGGGCAGTTACCCGTGTGCTTCTGAAAGATCGACTGCACCCGGGGCAAATGCCCCTCAAAGTCATCCCGTCCGGTTAACACCAGCACACCCTGTGTTGCACTGCGGTCACGGAGCTGGATAAGAGATTCAATTTTTTCAACGATCAGCGCGCAGCGCTCATCTGTCACATCCGCGCGCCCAGAGATCAGCACCGGGTCATCAGCAACTATTACATTCTGCACCTGCCGGTAGGTGTCTGGCCACACGATAGAGTCAACCGTACCGAGCCAGTCTTCGAGAGCAAAGGTAGCGTAACGGTCGCCCTTCTTGGTGTTCTTTAACTTTAACGCAGTTACAACACCCCCGACCCGAACTTCTTTGATACGCTGCGTCTTAACATCAGCCGTTGTGAGCGCACCCATTCGCTTAAGGTCACCCTTAAACTTCTCAAGCGGGTGACCAGAGATGTAAAAACCAAGCGCCTCCCGTTCATACGCTAATCTCTGATTGACCGGCCACTCAGGCACTGCAATCGATCTCTTCGGAACCACCGGACGCGACGTTTCCACACCAAACAGCGAAAACTGATTTGGGTCAACGCTCTTCTGGGAGGAAAACACCCGAAGCAAGTCCTCGATGCGCTCAAACATAGCTCGCCTTGGAGCTTTGGAGAAATCAAAGCCTCCGCTTTTAACGAGGTTCTCAACCACACGCTTATTCACCGCTGAGAGATCAACCCGCGCAACGAAGTCATCTAGGTCTACAAAATCTCCCTGCTCACGCGCTTTCAATATAGCCTCAACAGCCTTAGAGCCCGTACCCTTAACAGCCTCCATACCAAAGAGGATCTTGGATCCCCTAACGGCGAAGCCAGCTCGACTTTCGTTTACATTCGGTGGAAGGACCTTGATGCCCTGCTTGCGGCACTCGTTGAAGTTCTTAAAGGTCTTGTCGCTGTCTTCCATGTCGTGCGTCATAAGCGCCGCCATGAACTCAACGCCGTAGTGAGCCTTAAGATATCCTGTTTGGAAGGATATCTGCGCATACGCAGCAGTGTGCGAACGGTTAAAGCCGTACCGCGCAAAAGTCTCCATCTGCATGAAGATCTCATCTGCCAACTTGCGTTCGATGCCGCGCTGCACCGCGCCCTCAACGAAGCGAGTCTTCTGGCGCGCCATCTCCTCAGGGTCCTTCTTACCCATCGCCTTTCGCAAGATATCGGCTTCGCCGAGCGAGTATCCTGAGAGAGTACGCGCAAGCTGCATGATCTGCTCTTGGTAGAGGATAACTCCGTACGTGTCAGAGAGGATCTCCTTCATCAGCGGATGGAGGTACACGATCTGCTCGCGACCGTGCTTGCGCTCTATGTATCTGTCCACCATTCCCGCATCCAGCGGCCCCGGTCGATAGAGCGCCAGGATAGCCACGATATCATCGAAACAGCTCGGCTTGAGCCGCACCACCATCTCAGTAATCCCGCTCGACTCTAACTGAAAGACACCTGTGGTGTTACCACCACACAGGAGCGTGTAGGTCTTAGCGTCATTAAGTGGAAGTGCGTTGAGGTCGATATCAATTCCCCGACTCTCTTTTATAATCTTAAGCGCAGTATGCAGCACGGTAAGGGTTTTAAGACCGAGGAAGTCAAATTTTACCAGCCCCACCTTCTCAACATAGGTCATCGAGTATTGCGTCAGGTCGTTACCGTCTTTATCGACCATCATCGGCAGCAGCTCATCGAGTGGCCTATCGCCAATGACGACTCCTGCGGCGTGCATCGAAGTGTGTCGTGTGAGCCCCTCAAGCTTTATGGCTAACTCAATTAGTTCTTTTCCCTCTCCAGCAGCGTACTCAGCGAGCCTAGGCTCCATCTTGAGTGCCTCCGAGAGTGGATAGTCAAAACCTTGGCGTGGAGCCGGTACAAGCTGCGCAACTCGGTCAGTCTCTGCATAGCTAAGCCCTAGAGCACGACCCACGTCCTTGATGGCAGCCTTGGCTTTGAGTGTTCCGAACGTTGCAATCTGAGCAACATTCTCCTTCCCGTACTTCTGCACGACGTACTTAATTACGTGCTCGCGGCCATAGATGCAGAAATCTACGTCTATATCGGGCATCGATATACGTTCTGGGTTAAGAAAGCGCTCGAAGAAAAGCTTGTTAGAGATCGGATCGACCTCGGTAATTCTAAGCGCATAGGCCACAAGCGACCCGGCAACGGAACCACGTCCCGGACCTACCGGAATACCGTTATCCTTTGCCCAAACGATAAAGTCAGCAACCACCAAGAAGTAGCCCGCAAAGCCCATCTTTGAGATTAGGCTAAGCTCCTCTTCTAAACGGTCGTTATACTGCTGCCGCACAGCCTGGTCCCACCCCGGCGCGCTCTCAAGCTGCTGAAAGCGGGCCTGCAATCCAGTGCGCGCCATATCTGCCATGATCTCATCGAGCGGCCGTGGGTCCGCACTCTCAAATTTTGGCATGAAGTAGGTTTTATTATTAAATCCAAAATCGCACTGACTAGCGATATCGCCCGAAGCTTTTATCGCCTCTTCTGCACCCTTGGTGCCAGAGAACTCAAGCAACATCTCCTCTTGCGTCTTTAGATGGAGCTGCACCCCCTCGTGTCTGAGTCTATCGGGATCTGTGACTGTCTTCCCGGTAGACACGCACATCAGCACCTCTTGGGCAAAGTGGTCGTCGCGGTTTAAGTAGTGACAGTCGGTTGTTGCAACAAGTGGAATTCCGAGCGTTGTAGCGATATCAATAGCTGCAGCGTTGTGTTTCTGTTGGTCACTTACAGGGTGCGGCTGTATCTCGATGTAGTATCGGTCCTTAAAGACACGCGCATAGAACTCTGCTGTTTCGCGCGCACCCTTAAAGTCCTCAGCCATAGTGGCCTGTGCTAGCTCACCTGCTAGACAGCCGCTCAGCACAATAAGACCTTCTGAGTACTTCTCCAATATCTCGTGATCAACCCTGGGCTTAAAGTAAAAACCCTCCTTGTAGGCGAGGCTTGAGAGTTTGCACAAGTTGCGATACCCCGTCTGATTAGCAACGAGCACCGTTAGGTGGTTTGTGCCCGCTCCGCCGTGCTGCCGCATCTTCCGGTCGAAGCGGCTGCCAGGGGTCACGTAGAGCTCGCAGCCTATAATAGGCTTAATCCCTATCTTCTTCGCCTCAGAGTAAAACTCAACGGCACCGTGCATATTGCCGTGGTCGGTCATGGCGATTGCCGGCTGACCAAGAGCAGCAGCGTGCTGCAATACCTCGGGTAGCTTATTCGCGCCATCGAGGAGGCTGTACTGGGTGTGGAGGTGGAGGTGAACGAACTGCGACACGTCGCTCCGAGATGAAGTGTTTGTTAAGCCCTAAACAGGTGGTACTGTAACTCTTTTTAGCCCGTTGCCTCAAGCGCAAGTGTGAGGGAAATTGTCGTTGCTAAAGCTAATTCGGGGAGAGCCTATGAAACGATGCCTTTTATCCATGCTAACCGCTCTCTTAATCGGCTGTAACTCAAGCGTCGTAGAGACCGCTACGGATGCTGTCGGAGGGGTGCCCGAAAAGACCATTAACACCGATATTCTCGGCGCCAACGCCTTTGTTAATGACGGGCGATTCGGCTCCCAGAGTGCTCAGTTTGAGGAGGTCCGAGATACCCTAGGACTTAAGTTTGTTCGTGTGCTTCTGCAGTGGAACGACGGGGTTCAGCCGAGTAAGGGCAGCCCCCTGAATCTCGCTTTTGCAGACTCGGTTATCAACAATCTCCCAAGTGGGGTTGATGCCCTAGTCATTCTAAACGCAGCCCCCTCCTGGATGCGAGACCGTTCGCAGTGGGACGGCGGGGACGCAGGCCTAACATTTGCAAACAAATTTGTGGCGCCGGTTGTTGCACGGTACGGAAGCAACAGGCGCATAATCGGATTTCAGATCTGGAACGAACCGAATCAGCAGAATTCGGATAACGATATCATGGGATTCGTTAACAACCCATCTGGTTATGTCAGTACGCTTCAAAAATCTTACACAGTCATTCGCCGACTCGCTCCTGCAAAGCTGGTCGTGAGCGCTGCAACAACTGCGATAAACCAGAACTTTCCCGCAACCATCAACTACAACCGCGCCATGCGCGATGCTGGGGCACAAAACTTCTCTGATATCTGGGCCATCCACTACTACGGGCGACAATTTGAGAACGTGACCCGCCCAGGTGGGGTTGCTGATTTCGTAAACGGCCTCTCCAAGCCTGTCTGGGTAACTGAGAGCGGCGCCCAGGGAGTGAACAATCAGCTAAAGTATGGTCGTCAGGTGTGGCCATTCCTGACTGACAAGATGAAGAGCATCGAGCGCATATACGTCTATCAGTTCACTGACAGTGCACCGCCAGAGACAACCTATGGACTGCGAAACTTGTCGCGAGATTTTCCGGTATCTGATCTCTATGTGCACTTGAGGGAGCGCGCTCGGTAGGGAGCGCAAGAATCACCCGCCGTATCTCGGCACCCACCGCACGCTTGAGCGGACCTATAAGGTCCGCGCCCCAAGAGACACCCCTACACCGGCAGCAATAACTAGGGCTATCCCTAACCATGATATCAGGTCAGGCACTTCTCCGTAGCACCCCCAACTGAGCGCGAGGAGGGCAGCTACCTCTAGGTACCCAACAGGAGTTACAACGGCAGCGTCTGCATTTCGATACGCCACCGTAAGGTAATACTGACCAAACAGCCCAGCCACTGCAATCACCGCCAAACCGACAGCTTGCTGTGCGTCCGGCACTACAAACGAATCGTAACCAGAAAGCAGTGAGCCAACGGCCGAAGCAGTAGTGAAGTAGAAGATAATAGTTGCGGCTGACTCCTTCTGACTCAGCGACCGGACAGAGACCCACCCAAGCGCATTGATGAATGCGCCACCTACAGCAATCCAGAGACCGAGCCGCACTTCGCTAAACCCAGGCTTCAGAATCAACACCGAGCCAACAAAACCCAGCACAGCATACCCAACTCGCGATACCGTAAGGTGCTCCTTGAGGATAAGGTAGGCAAGAAATGGCATAAAAAGGGCAGAGCCACGAAAAAGAGTAATTGCCTCTGCAGCAGGGGCGAGAGTAACCGAGAGAAAGTAGGCGAACGAGGCAAACATGCCAGCGAATCCACGCCAGGCGAGCTCTCGGCGGTGAACGCCTAAAATAGAGACACCGCGACACTTCATCCACACCAGAAGCACCACACTGCTAAAAAACCCACGCACGAACACTGACTGTAGTGCAGGTATGTCTGGCGAGATGACTTTCGCCGCAAACCCCATCACGCCAAAGAGCAGGGCGGAGAGTGCCATTGCGAGTGGGCCGCGGAAGGATAGGGACACCGAAGCCCCGGCTATTACGGCGATACGAAACCTCCCCTACGAAATGTCCGTAGCGCTTCCCTTAAATGACTGCGACCTATACTCATCTCCTATAAACCTACCCCACCACTCGTGCCACCCGCAACCGGTCCATCGTTTTCTGTATTATCACCCCAGGGATTCCCCGCAGCAATAGTGGGGTTAAGCGTATGCAACATCGCGCTGAAGAGATTGGAGCTCCGACTGGACATCATCGCAGCTGTGCGCGACGGAGACGACGAAATCGAACGACTACTCAAACACGCGCTACGATTCCTACTAACGACCTAAAGAAGCTGCGGTGCAAGCTCTGCGCCAGCTACTTTTGCAATATCTGAGGTTCGATAAAAAGTTCTTAGAGAATCCAAAAGCTTAATATCCTCTGCGTTCTCCGTAGCGCGTGCGTGCTCGAGGGCACGCTCTAACTCTCGCACCATTTCGCGTAGCGTGGTGTGGTACTCCCCCTCACTACGACTATCTTCGCCACCCGTTTTCTCTTTAACCTTGCGAGCAAGTTGCAACGCTCCGCCGTACCTATACGCCGCATACTTAGCCAGCATCTCAGATGCTTTAGAATTTCCGGAGAGATCCTTAATCCGCGCAAGTTCAGATCTGACCCACAATTTTTTTGTATCCTCACTTGAACACTTCTCAAGGGGAGCCTTAGACCCCTTGGCAAGAGCAAGTTTCAAACACTCGCGGTCGGCTGCATCAAGGCGATAAATATCCATCTCGATATCGCACGTGGAGCGCTCAAAAAAGGAGCGAACAGTTACATTCTTGTATTGAGCGATGGCGCTACGAGCCGCGCGCTCAAGGTGAGGGTCTCGCACTGCATTGTGCGAGACAAAAAGCGGCCCTGTTGAGAAATTGCGGTATACAATCGGACCGCCGTCGGGCTTCTCCATATACCTGGAGAGATTAATCCAGAGCGATGAGCGGTGGTCGAAATCGAGCAAGGTCATCGGCGTCTTGACGGAAAACTCACTGGCCGCAAGATCATACTCAGGACTCTCAGCTACATACACCGCGCCAGTCTTTGAAGTTGCGTGAAGGTTCAATCCTTCGTAACAGCGGAATGAGGCGACATCGATTCCGAACCGCTCTTTAATGGTAGCTGCAACGTTGATTGTAAGAAGCACATCTTCCCTTGACTCATGCGCCTGAACGCCCAAGAGGAGTCCCAGAGCACGCGCGGTGGTCTGGAGAGAAAGGGAAAGCTTTTTCTCTTCGCCCCGCTCGCGTTTAATCAGCTCACGAAATTCAGCGCTTGAAAGGTATGCTTTCTGTACTACGTGAAGGAGGTCTCGGTAGTGGAGACTCTTTCCGTAATAAGGATCCAGCCCGTTTCGAATAAGGCTCGTACGCAGATATTGCAGATCAAAGCGAGCTGAGTTGTAACCGACAAACGCAAGCGCACCTCCAGACCGGTCAATGCACTTCCTGAGAAAGGCATCGATTCGGTGCATCGCCTCGTACTCATTAAACTGGGCTCTCTTTTGGTGCTCCAGAACATCCGTACGATTGGCGAGGATCGCACCTGAGTCAGGAAGCTGGAGCCGTGAGATGTAAACTAACTCTGAGAGCTCATCGACGGGCTTAAGCGCTTCATCAACAAGGATAAACGAGTAGTTAATTATCTGTCCGACACAGTTTTTGTCGGTGGTTTCAAGATCGAAGAAACAAGAGTACATTCACCGAACGATACCTAATTTACGCCCATCAGGCGAGGAGGTTCTCGGTAAGTACCCTTAGAACGTACACCCCAGAGGCAGAACTAAACATCCGCCCTTAATCGCCTGGTGTAAACGCCCCTAGCGGAGCACCGCCAGAAGTCTCTCCATAATCGCCTTCTGCTCGCGCGCATGGCTCTTGGAAGAGCCGGTCGCCGTTGCAGCGGAAGCAGAGCGTCCTATGTAGGACATGGAGGCCTTTAAACAGTCACTGAATCGGCCCCGGATGTAACTCCAGCTTCCCATATTCTCTGGCTCTTCCTGAAGCCAGTAAAGGCTCGACGCTCCTGTCTCTTCAATAAGCTTTGCAATCTCCTGATCTGGGAACGGGTAAAGCTGCTCAACCCGTACTATGCGGGCCGATAGCTCTCCAGCATCCTTCAAAGAAGCCATCACATCGTAATAAACCTTACCTGATAGGAACACGAGCGACTTCACCTTCTTACTCTTTGAGAGCGAGGTCTCGATAACCTTAGAGAAGCCACCCTTTGAGATATCGCCCAGAGAACTAGCTGCCCCGGCTAACCGTAGCAAGCTCTTTGGGGTCATCGCCACCAATGGGCGCTTAACCTCAGAGAGCCCCTGTCTGCGGAGCATGTGAAAATGTTGAGCTGCCGTAGACGGGTAGCACACGGTCATGTTGTTCTCAGCACACATCTGAAGGTAGCGCTCGAGACGTGCGCTTGAGTGTTCCGGCCCCTGCCCTTCGTAGGCGTGCGGCAACAACAGAACGACCCCTGAGAGCTGATTCCACTTCGATTCAGAGCTAGTAATAAACTGGTCGATAATAACCTGGGCCCCATTAGAGAAATCACCGAACTGCCCCTCCCAGATAGTGAGGCTATTCTTCTCAGTCGCTGCGTAACCAAACTCAAACCCAACAACTGCCGCCTCAGATAGGGGGCTGTTGAACACCTCGAATCGCCCGTCGGCCTTCTTTGAAGAAAGAAGCGTCTGTAACGGACTAAAGGTCTGCGCCTTGGTGTAGTCATCGAGCACCAGATGCCGTTGGCTAAAAGTTCCTCTGCAGCAATCCTGCCCACTCAGTCGCACGACGACACCGTCGAGAGCAAGCGAGCCAAAGGCCAACGCCTCTGCAACGCCCCACTCGATCCCCTCACCGGTTTCAACAGTCTCAACGCGCTTCTCGATAATCTTGGAAAGCTTCGGGTGTGGCTCGAAACCTTCGGGGAAGGCCCCAAGCGACCTGCCGATCTCCTTAAGCACCTTCTCGGAAACCCCGGTTTTTGGGGGCTCACTCATCGGCGCTCCGTGAATAGCGGAGGCACCCTCCGGAGGACCGGCCGGGACCTTTGATTGCTCTGAAGCAAAATAAGCTTTGAACGCCTCAGTCTCCTGCTGCACGAAGGATTCATCGCAGCTACCTGCATTAATCAGCTTGGCCGAATAGCCAACCCAGGTGGGCTTGCGTTCCTTAACTTCAGCATACGTCTGAGGCTGGGTAAAGCTTGGATCGTCTCCTTCGTTGTGACCGTGCTTGCGATGCCCAATAAGATCTATGAAAACATCTTTCCCGAAGGTATTGCGATATTCGAGCGCAAGCCGCGCTACCCAGCACGCCGCCTCTGGGTCATCACAGTTAACATGAAAGACAGGCGCATCTATCCCTTTGGCAAGGTCAGTGCAGTAGCGAGTCGAGCGTGACTCGTCTGGCGTGGTAGTAAAACCGATCTGGTTATTGATTACGATATGGAGCGTCCCACCAGTTTCATAACCGTCAATTCGAGAGAAGTTAATAGTCTCAAAGACTATTCCCTGCCCAGCCACCGCAGCATCACCGTGCATAGCAACCGGCAACACAGCTCGGCGCTCGCGCTTGTAATAGCTATCCTGCTTGGCGCGGGCGATACCCTCAACCACTGGGTTTACAAACTCAAGGTGCGATGGGTTCGGCACCATACTGAGCTCAACGGAACTCCCCCCGTGCGAAACAGTGGATTGGTATCCAAGGTGATACTTCACATCACCTGCACCGACTGCCGCCGCCAGAGTCTTATCCTCGAACTCTGCGAAGATAAGTGGAAGCGGCTTCTGCACGGTATTCGCAAGCACATTCAAGCGACCACGATGCGCCATGCCGAACACAACTTCCTTCACGCCGAGAGTCGCGCAGTGCCGAACCAGCGACGAAAGGAGTGGGATCAACGTCTCGTTCCCTTCCAGGGAGAAACGCTTAGTGCCAACGTATTTCCGGTGTAGTTCCGATTCAAAGAGATCTCCCTTGATCAGATCAGAGAGGATCATGCGCTGCTCATCGGTTGATCTCACGTGACCTTCGGAGATCCTGCGTTCGATCCTGGCCTTCAACCAAGCACGCTCTTCTTCTCGCGTGAGGTGCGTAAACTCAAAGCCAATAGAATCACAGTAGACCCGCTTGAGGTGCTCAAGAAGCTCTGCAAGGTTTGACACCGATTTGCCGGCGAACGTAGTGGTTGAGAGCAGCACCTTAGACGGCTCGCCAGCTTCGCCACAGGCGGAGAGTGAAAGTTCACGTGGGTCTTCAGGTTGCAGTCCGCCTTTTCTGATCGGGCTCAAAGATGCCGCCAAGTGACCAAACGTCTGGTATGCGTTTATAAGTCGCTCGGCAACGAAGTCACCAGAAACTATCCCGGAAACCGGTGATCCTTTGACAGCAGTTACTGCGCGTTCGCTGTCTACGAGAGCCGCAGCACCAATACCATCGGAAACCCCACTGACAGCAGGCGCAGCTGCCTGACTGGCCTCTAACTTGGCAAAAAAATCGGCCCACTCGGGCTCGATTAGAGACGGGTCGGTAAGATATTGCTGATACAGCTCCGCAAGGAGCCCTGCGTTTGAACCAAACGAGAGTAAGCTTTCACCATTCATACGTTTACCAAAAACCACTGTTAACCCCGCTACCGTATCAGATTCAATGAACTGCATCAAAGCAGATAAACGTCTTCCAACGGACACCACTAAGAATCAGAGGGCGTTAAAGCGCCGCTGCTGTCGCCACCTCTGTATAGAGTTGGTCGACGCAACCTACTGAAATCTTGATAAAACGACCCGCTCTTTTGCTATTTCTTCTTACTAGCCTGCTCCGCCTGCGCCTGGGCAGCAGTAAAGCCGGCTACCATGATGCCCTGCAGATTGTGCACCTGACTAATTGTACTGGGTGCCGCAGCCTGAATCTTCTGCCGAATCTGCTCGGCTAACTTCTCGGGGTCCTCCGTGCCAGTCACGCTGCTCGATGCCTCTAGAAAGGCGAAGCCAGTAGCACGCACGAGGTCGATATTTTTCTTTAAAACCTCCTGGGTTTTGTCGAGCGCATCAACGTTTTTTCGGATCTTACTCCCTAGACCTCTTAACGTATCGCGCACATTCTTAAAGAGACCAGAAATTGCCCCCTGCTCCTCCGGGTCATCAGACTCCATCATTGCAGAGGCCTTTCGCATAGCGTTTGCGAACTGGTCAACGGGTATTAGTGCGGTCGACGCGGTCCTGCTACCGTCGTCCTCAACAACCGTCTTTGACAAAGAGGTCATATCGTTGAACGCATCCGCGAGCGGCTCAATATCCTCAGGCTTCAGACCAGAACGCGCGAGGACGTCTTTCAGCGCATCTGCGTCGAGAACATCTTGACCCTCTACCTTGGCGTTCTTGATACCCTCTTGGAACTTATCGGCCAGCGCAGCAAACTCCTCACGTATGGCGTTTGCAGAAGAGCTGCCGAAGCCACCTTTGCTTGCTTTGGAAACGAGCAGCTCAAGCCTGTCGACAAAACCAAGCAGCTTGCTGTTAAGGTCGCGGGAGATGTTTACGTAAGAGATTCCAAGATTAAGTGATTGAACCCCTACTGCCATGTTGCGGGCAGCAGACCTAAGGGTAACATCGAGAGCTTCCCCGGAGCCCGCTTTTGCACCGAGGCCCGGAGCAGGAGATTTCCCTGACCCCCCGGTCTTACTAAGGGCCGAAATAAACGATCCAGTGATAACACTTTTCAGGCTTGAGACTGGCATGACCCTTAGGATGTCTACGGCAGGACAAACGTTTCACACCGACCGATAAAGAAGTCCGGTGTGACTAACGCACAACCTCCTCTAACCACGTTTTAAGCGCTTTAGTGCACTGGATGCCCAGCTTATGCTCGACTTCCTCCTCCACGTACGTAACCGCTAGGCCTTGGTCTCGTAGGAAGTTAACGCCCTGCCGAGCTCGATCAACGGAAACTGTTTGGTCCAGAGTACCGTGAGCTACAAAAACTTGAGGAGCACCATCAATCGCCGGTGCACTTGTGAGAAAGCGCGGAATAAACCCACACAAAAGCCCAAATCCCTCTGCTCGGAGAACGCCCGAAGCAAGCCCTGCCGAGATCAAGGCAGCGCCCTGCGAAAACCCCAAAAACACGATGCTGGACGGGCTAAGCGTCTGCAGTTGAAGGAAAGCGGAGAGCGCATACGAAACCCGCCGCACAGCGGATAACACTTCCTCCGAACGAGCGGGTTCAGTAGCCCCCAGCTCCCACCAACTCTTCCCTCCAATTTCTTTGTCGGGAAGCGTTGCCTCAAACGATACCACAGCAGCGTCCGCAGGAAGAGAACGCTCGAATGACCACATTACCTGCACATTTCCGCCGCGCCCGTGCACGAGGACGATGAGCGGAGCTGTACTTGACGCGCCTGGCCGATAAAGGAATTTCAAGCCGACGTACTCTTGGTCGGAGCTACTGGACTCTTGCCGCATAGAGCATCACGATAGTGCGGCTCTGATGCAATATCAAGGCGACTACTGCATCCCTTCTATTGCTGCTTCGACCGCCAGATGAGGCTCCTTAACGGGACTCACTTTCCCGTCACCAGCGAGCCCGACGATAGTAAGAATGTGCTGGGGGTTTATATTAAGGTAGCAGCACACCGACTGAAATGAGAACAGGTAGTCGTCCTCGCGGCTCAGGAAGTAATCCTTAGCCCGACGCGAGAACTCTCCTGGTTTGGACATATCCGAAACAGCGTTCAGAAGTACCGCCCGAAGAAGGTTACGCTCAGGCGTTGCCAGTTCGAGCTGATCCGAGTCGTCGTACGCTACATAGATCGCTGTATTTTTTCCGTCTCTGCTACCCATACGATTTTACCCTACCCTTAGGTGTTCCAAACCGATTCAAGGGGGAGATTTTGCTCTGCAATACCCCCCTATCGTTTAAGATGCTTTCCCCCGTACCGGAGCACCGAGGCGCCGTCTCATAGAGAGAGGATCGTCTTCTATTGACCGCCGCTCAACGATTCGGCGCTCAATCCATCGGGCGGGCAGCTGGCGCCGGCCAGCGACCACACCCAGATAACCCAACGGTGTCATTGATCAAAACGCTATCCCCAGCCCAGACGAAGCCGTTAGTACGAAGACCCCCGATAGAGAAATATTTTCCTATTTAGAATTTGCACCACTGTGCCGAACCCAAAGGTGAGGGATAGGTCCCTCTTGTAGCCAAGGAGGGCACAATGAAAGTTGAACGGACTCAGCTGCATACGCAGATCGTACCGCCACGTCCCGATGGGCGCGAGGTAGGTGACCGAGTAAACGGTTCGCCAGATGCAACCCGCGACGATGGTCGGCAAAAAAAACAGCAACGACGTAGCTCGCTTGAAGAGCTGGTTATTCAGGACCAGGTCGACGACCAGCCTGAGGGTGGAGATACCCCACCCCCTTCTAGGGATAAGGGAGCTGGGCTGAATATCACGGTGTGAGGTCAAACTGCAGAGAACAGAGCGGTAGGCTCACCGCCGAAATGAGGCGTGGATAATCTCCGCCGTCTGTTTCCGCATTCGCCGCTACGCCTTGCACGGCCGCCAGTAGCGCGGCCTAATTAGTGCGTTTTTTTCGGAGGTACTCACGTATCAACGCACCAACCTTCTCAACTAAAGCCGCCTCTCCGAGCCCCAACTCAGGCACCGACAAGGTCACCCCTTCGCACTCAACATACACCTCAAGCCCCTCGCGAAATGGTCGGCGGATGAAAACAGCTATATAGCGCTTACCATCGACGACCACGTCACGCTCAAACCGTTCACTCATCCAACCATTCCCCTTCCTCACGCCCTCCCATATGTGCGAGCAGCGCCGAATTACCTGAGCGGCGTATCCTCGGAACTTACACAATAAACAGGTCTCGAGACTTCTTGGCAGCAACCACAGCGGTCACATGCCGGATTTTCAAGCACCGCGCCAGTGGGCGGGTCTCATGCTCTAACTCTCTAGAACAGCCAATTCCGGCTACCCAAACTGCCCCACTTATTCCCTTGCATTGATACCACCCTCATTAGTAGGACAGATCCCGTTGGATTAGTCTAGACGCTCTTGAACCACGGGGAATCCACGGGAAACCTTAAGAGCGGTCCCATGGTGGAGTTTCGGCAAAAAGGACTTGCTTCGAGCCACCTAACTAATGCGCCAGAATAGCCTTATCTCTGCTAATCTAGCGGCATAGCAGGGTTCATGGCGGGAGGGGCTGCTTCTAGGGTCTCCCGAGCCCTGAATCTCTTCAAGACGCATTTCCGGGTTTGACCGTACCTTACCAACGAATTAACCTTATTCATTGAGGATATAACCGTTAGGGCGCCACCTTAAAGGCAGCGACCGAGAGCCACGCCGCCGCTCCGGGCGCTTGGGAACCAAGATTTGCAGGCACTGAACAGGCGATACAATTATTGATGTGTTACGGAAGACCTCTTTGACCAACCCCTGAGGGCCGTCGGCCAACGGTCAGCGACTGAAACGCAGGCGGTAGTATGACAAATACGGGAGAAAAACGCAGCTCTATGAGTGAGTCACTAATACCCCAGCGAGCCCTAGCGGTAATTCCAGCAAGAGGGGGCAGCAAACGGATACCAAGAAAGAACATCAAAGAATTTTGCGGTAAGCCAATCATAGCCTATTCGATAATCGCGGCTGTTGAGAGCGGTCGTTTCGACGAAGTGATGGTCTCAACAGACGACGAAGAGATAGCGCGAATTGCAGTGCGCTATGGGGCAAAGGTTCCTTTTATGCGTAGCGCTGACATGTCAACCGACCACGTGACCACAGCTCCGGTCTTACTAGAGGTACTGAGCGAATACGCCAAGCGCAATCGCACGTTTAACAGCATCTGCTGCATCTACCCAACGGCACCCTTTGTAACGGCATCGAAACTGTCGAGCGCAATCGAGCAGCTCGAGGAGCTGGGTGCAGACTGTGTGCTACCGATCGTAAAGTATTCCTATCCTCCCCAGCGATGTCTGGTGAAACGAGACGGGCGCATACAGATGCTCCACCCAGAAAATTACGCGGCACGAACGCAGGACCTTGAACCGAGCTACCATGATTGCGGGCAGTTTTATTGTCTCAACGTATCGAGCCTACTAGAGCAACAGAGGCTCTTCTGTACTAATACTATCGGTATCGAAATACCCGAGAGTGAAACCCAGGATATTGATACCATGGAAGACTGGAAGATTGCCGAACTTAAATTCTCCATGTTCGTTGGCGGATAGTGACCGCAAGATCTTAGAGCTAAACGAATGTACCTATAGTAGGAACAGAAATGATTGCGCGTTTCTTCACAGCGCCATTTCTGAAAGCGTACTTACCAACAAGCCTGATACGCTAGACTTGCCCCCAACCCTCAACAAATTCGACCTTCATTACAACGATCTTTATTCTCCGCTGCAACGATAAGCAGCTCCGCTTGAGTGAAACAACATAGCTTCATAGGCCAAGCCACGACGAGGTAACGTCATCAGAGGCACCCCTCCATGCTAATCAAAAAAAAAACACCATTAGCTTCACTTGCCTTTTCCAATTAATATAAAGCGATCATTCGCGTCTTGACTTGCTTGGCTAATTGTTCGAACGAATGGCCCATACGGTTTCTTTAGTGGAAAGTTATCCTCTTCGGTACCTTCAGAAACAAATCCGACGTATTGCCAAACCCAATCGTCGCTTCTTCTCCAAAAGCGTCTGTTTCGGTGGCCATCCGCAAGGTAGTCGAACGCGTTGCGAGTTATCCCCAACCAATCCAGGAATAGCTGTAGATATAAAGGCTCACGGAACATGTATTCTGACACCAACCTGACGGCTGTCTTCCGATCCATGTGCCCAAGCCTTATTTCCCGGCATGCATGATCCACTACCTTACCAAATCCGTGTTTAACAACCTTTAAATAATCGTGCACATCGCTGTAAAGCCAGCAGTCAACGTCGTTGTAACAGTCGAATGTACGGTTTTGCTCGGAGGTTTCATAGCCATATTGGTCGATCATCTGTTCGTGCTGAGTCCGACTGTCCCAACGTACATAGTTGTTGAGGTAAATCCCCCTTACTCCAATCTGTTCAATCTCGCGGTCATCCGGATAGACGAATGGTAGGACATCGTTCTCACGGATAAAGTCATATTCGTTATCAAGAAGGTCTTCTGCCTCATAACCCATCAGATCGTGCTCCTTCCGATACTTTCGGGTCATTTCCACCTCATTGTGATGGGAAAACATACCCACCTGATCAAGCCCCTGATGTGCGCCCCAAACAATCAATGGGATTTTAAACCGAACGGCCACCTGAACCGGGAAAACCGTTTGTCCTGCAAGGCAATGCCAGTAAATGCTCCCAAATCGTCGCAAGGTAGCACGGGTAATCTTCTTCACCTTTGCCGGGTCGACGGTAAGCGTCATCATATCGCTATCGAATCGAATGCGCAGGTTCGCGAGGTTCCGTATTCCTACATCTGTATTGTATTGCTTGTTGTAGGTAACCAGCAGAGGATTCATCCCTAACACCTGTTTAACCACATGGACGACAAAATAGGAGTCGCGCGCGC
>JBIIHY010000169.1:0-6783 GCA_044235305.1 Bdellovibrionota bacterium | reverse complement strand
CGGCAACCCCCGACTTGTGCCGTTTTGATGGCTGAATACTATCAAAAGCCAATTCAAAAACGAGCGACGGGCGCACTGCACGCACGGGACCAAAAGACTCAACGACTGTGTCTTTGATTATTTTGTCTACTTCTCTCAGCTCACTATCAGTCAGGCCCGAATAAGCCTTTGCAAAAGGCACGAGCTGGCTCTCACTCCAAACCGCAAAGGTAAAATCAGTAAAGAGATTTGCACGACGTCCGTGACCCCGCTGAGCATAGATAAGCACGGCATCGACAGAAAGAGGGTCTATCTTCCACTTCCACCACTCTCCTTTCGTTCTCCCGACCCCGTACGGCGCCTGCAAGCGCTTCACCATTACCCCTTCTGCGTTGTGTTCCTTCGCTGTGAGTTTACGCTCAACGAGGTGCTGCCACGAGTCAAACATCATAAGAGGAGAGAGTCGCACAAGGTCTGTTGAGGCTTGTATCTCTCTCACCATCACCTCAAGTAGTCGTCGCCGTTCCTCGTATGCCTGCGCTCGGATATCTTCCAAACGCCGCTCAAGCAGATCGTAAGCAATAAAGCGCACAGGCGATGACTTAACTGTTGCTGCTGATACTTTTTTTCGGTTGAGGCGCTTCTGCAATTCTCCAAACGAACCTGGGGTCTCCCCCGACCACGCTACGACCTCACCATCAAGCACAGTCCCATCCTCTATAATTGAGGCGAGCTGCTGAAACTCGGGGAATTGTTCGGTTACGATCTCTTCACCGCGCGACCAGAGCGCAAGACGCCCTGCCCGCTTTACTAGATGCGCGCGTATCCCGTCCCACTTCCACTCAACACCCCATTCAGCGACGTTTCCACCTTGTAGAAGGGACTCTTCAAACGGACTAGCTAAAAAGAACGGATACGATACAAGCGAATGAGCACGGTCGACATCAGCTGCGAGTCCACTACGCGTAATATCACCTGGGCTCTTACTCCCCAAGAGTCGGTGCGCGATGACACCCGGCTCACTTCCAACTATCTCTGCGAGCGCCCGTGCGACGAGGCCGTGAGAAACGCCGATGCGCAGCCCACCGGTAAGAAGTTTATTGAAGACCATCGCCTCATCTTGCGATAGTCGCTTCCATGTTGCAGTGACGAGCTCCCGCTTCTGAGTAAGCTCTGCTGCTCTCACGTCTTCGCACACTGCTATCCAATCGATGAGTGAGCCGTTGCTGAGTGCGCCATCCCGTGCCACAAGGAGTGCGCACGTTTCCGCAAGGTCTCCCACGACATTGTAACTCTCTTCCACCAACCAGAGCGGCACTCCACTACTCTCTGCTGCCCACTCGCGAAGCACCTTCCCAGAGATGGTGCGCCGAAGAGTTCCTCCTCGCAGTAGAAAGACAGCCCAACCGAACTCACTCTCAGATACCTTAGAAAGGTAGTTTACGAGCAGCTCAACCTTTGCCTTTGTGCTGCTCGTTGCTGCCAGCGAGTGATACAACGTAGCAAAGCTCATGACACGAGCGGCTCCTGAAGATCGGGAGCTTCCTCATCACCAAATGCGGTGGAGAGCGATGTCGCTTTAGTACCGTGCGAGGAGATCCACTTGCTGAATTCCTCTGTATATCCGTGCGTAAGAAGCACTCTCTCGGCTCCTGTGGCCTTGATAGCCGAAGTAAGTCCATCAAAATCAGCGTGGTCAGACAGCACAAAACCACGATCAACTCCGCGACGACGCTTGATCCCTCTAATAGCCATCCAGCCGGAGGCTGAAGCGATTTCGTACGGAGCAAAGCGTTGCAACCACTTCGTCCCAAGCACCGCTGGTGGGACAACAATCAGCGCTCCTTTATAGCGCTTCCCCTCCTCAACGCGCTCATACCGGTCCATTGGAATTGAGAGTATCTTGGTCATATTCCACACAGCACCGTGGAGTGCTATCGGAGCAACGGCTGCACTGATATTACAAATAATCCTCTGCGCTTTCCCAAGAGAGTACGCACTCAGCACAGAATTTACCCCACGCCCACTATTTCCTCTCCACCACTGCTCTATCTCATTCAGTACATCTTGCTGCGGTTGCCATTTAAAGATGGGAAGCCCAAAAGTGCACTCGGAGATAAAAGTGTTACACGGCACGGGCTCAAACGGGGTACTCACATTGTCGTGCTCAACTTTGTAGTCGCCACTAAACACCCAACGCTCGCTATTATACTCAACGAGTATCTGTGCTGAACCAGGAACGTGTCCGGCTGGGTAGAGCGAGAAACGCACGCCATTAATGGTCCGCACCTCGCCGTAGTCGACACCTTCAACTTGGTGCGCTGCCGTTCCCAAGCGTGCATGCAGTAACGGCACTGTTTTGTGGTGAGTGAGGTAGTGCTGACTGCCGGGTCGAGCGTGGTCAGCGTGGGCGTGCGAGATTATCGCGCGCTTCACTGGCTTCCACGGGTCGAGGTACACGTCCGCAACAGGGCAATAGAGGCCCATCGGGGATAACTCAAGCAGTGGCTTCCTTCCGCCCTCTACAACCATACTGTTGACCACCAAATCGACGGATATAGTATACAGGTTAAGCAATAGTATGGTATAAACTCAATATCTATCCCATTTTGTAGCTTAGTTTAATGAAAAAAGCACGGCCTACTTTGCGCGGTTTTAAGGAACACCTTCCGACAAAGGTGTGTCCTGTCTGTGACCGCCCTTTTTCGTGGAGAAAGAAGTGGGAGCGGTGCTGGGAGGCAGTTGTATACTGCAGCAACGGGTGCAGAAAGCGTGGTTTACCGAGGTAGGAAGGAAAGATGAAAACCACCCTGCGCTTACTGCTAGGCGACCAACTCAATATTCAGCACCATTGGTTCAGTGAACCGAAAAACAGTGCCACGTATCTGATGATGGAGGTGAAAGACGAAGCCTCCTACGTCACTCACCATATCCAGAAGGTAGTCGCATTCTTTCTCGCAATGCGAAGCTTCAAGGATATGCTTGGCGAGCGGGGGTACTCGGTCATCTACTTAACCCTTGATGACCCCTCTAACCTTCATTCACTCGACAAAAACATCGCACAGCTCCTCTCAACCAAAAAATTTTCACGCTTTGAATATCAGAACCCTGATGAGTTTCGCGTAAAAGAGATCCTCTCTCAGCTCTGTTCACGGATTGATGTGCCGCACCAGAGCTTCTCATCAGAGCATTTCCTGACCGATGAAGCATTTTTCAACTCCGTTTATCACGGCCACAAGCGGTATGTGATGGAGACCTTCTATAGAGAGGTACGGAGGCGCCACAACATCTTTCTTGAGGATGGTGAACCGATTGGCGGCAAGTGGAACTTTGATTCAGAGAACAGAAGCAAGCTCCCGGCTTCCATCAAACCACCACCCCCTCTTGATTTTCCGCGAGAGGTCTCCTCTATAACCTCTGTACTTGAGCGCCTTTCTGTTCGAACGATTGGGGCCCTGCACAACAATACCCTCACCTGGCCACTCACTCGTGATGAAGGCCTTAAAACACTCGAATACTTCTGCACAACACTCCTACCGCACTTCGGTTCGTACCAAGATGCGATGCACACCGACCATCGTTTTCTCTATCACTCACGACTCTCATTTGCTTTGAATGTAAAGCTTATATCGCCAAAAGAGGTCATCGAACGGGCGATTGCCGAATGGAGAGCAAGACCCGAAGAGATAGCAATTCATCAGATTGAGGGCTTTATTCGCCAAATAGCAGGCTGGCGAGAGTTTATTCGTGGTGTGTACTGGGCACACATGCCACGCTACAAAGAGCTAAATTTCTTTAATGCAAAGCGTCCCCTGCCTCACTTTTTCTGGGACGCCGACACGAAGATGAACTGTGTACACCACGCCGTAAAGCAGTCACTCGAAGAGAGCTACGCCCACCACATTCAGCGTCTCATGATAACGGGAAATTTCGCTCTCCTTGCAGGGCTAGACCCAGATGAGGTTGATGCCTGGTACCTTGGTATCTACGCCGATGCGATTGAATGGGTACAGCTTCCGAACACGCGCGGAATGAGTCAGTTTGCTGACGGCGGCATCGTTGGCACCAAGCCGTACGGCGCGAGCGCGAACTACATCAACAAGATGTCAAACTACTGCTCTGGTTGTGCCTATAAGTTTAAGCAGCGCATAGGAAAAGACGCCTGCCCATTTAACAGCCTCTACTGGGATTTTCTGCTGCGTAACCGGGAAAAACTTGAGAAGAATCCACGCATAGGCATGGTATACCGAACTCTTGCGGCCATGAGCGAAGAGGACCGAGCAGACATCACCTCACAAGCAGCTACAATTCTTAACTCACTTGAAACTATATAGGCTACATGAAGCAATACAAACGTTCCCTTCACATCTTCCGTCGTGACCTTCGCATCCAAGATAACACTGCGCTAAACGCTGCACTCTCATCCTCAGAGGAGGCGTACACCTGCTTTATATTTAACGATGCGCAAGTTAAGCCCCACCGCTACCGTTCTGCAAATGGCTTAGCGTTTATGATTGAAAGCCTTGAGCAGCTCTCAGCCGACCTCGAAAGCAAGGGCGGAAAGCTGCTTGTCCTTCACGGCGACCCTCTAGAGACACTCGGTCAGCTAATCAAGAAACTCTCAATCGATGCTATCTTTGTTAATAAGGACTACTCCCCTTATGGACGGGCTCGGGATGAGAAGCTCTCGGCGCTCTGTAGCGCTGAAGGGGTAGCGTTCTCACCACATGCAGATCTGCTCCTGGTAGACCCTCAAGTGTTTGGAAAAGATGATGGTAAGCCTTACACCGTCTTTACCCCGTTTTATAAGAAGGCAAGCAAACTCCCTGTCGCTAAGCCTCATACCTGCTCGCTGTCTGCTCTCCAGAGTCCTTCGGGAGAGATTCACTGCGTTGATCCGCGTCAATTCTTTCCTTCTGAGACCGCCCCCAAAAGAGTTAGTCACGGAGGAAGGAGTGAGGGATTAAAGCGCTTAAAACGCGCGGCTTCTCTTACTGAATACGATAAAGAACGTGATCTCCCTGGACTACAAGGAACAACTTTGCTAGCTCCTCACAACAAGTTCGGAACACTTTCGGTGCGCGAAGTGTACCATGCAATCGCTGAAACCTTGGGTGCTGGCCACACCCTCATTCGCGAAGTGTATTGGAGAGATTTCTTTACCCACATTGCTTGGCACTTCCCGCATGTGTTTGGTCACGCGTTTAATCGTCAATACGACAAGCTATCGTGGAGTAAAAGCGAGAAGCTTTTTGAGGCGTGGTGCGAAGGAAAGACTGGATTCCCTATCGTTGATGCTGGGATGCGCGAGCTGGTTCAAACCGGTTTCATGCATAATCGGGTACGGATGATAGTAGCCTCTTTTCTTGTAAAAGACCTACACATCTCATGGCAGCGAGGAGAGGAGTTCTTTGCGCAACATCTTACTGACTATGACCCATGTGTGAACAACGGCAGTTGGCAGTGGGCAGCTTCAACAGGGTGCGATGCGCAACCTTACTTTCGGATATTCAATCCGTGGCTTCAGCAGAAGCGTTTTGACCCGGAGTGCATATACATAAAGCGCTGGGTTCCAGAGATTGCAAGCCTACCACCTAAAGCGATTCATGAGCTGCATGAAGAAGATATGTTTCGCTCAGTGAACTATCCTCGCCCAATCGTTGAACACTCTGTGCAGAAGGTGATTGCCGAGAGTATGTTTAAGAAAGTGTTATCTGCCGAATAGCCTGGCGTGTATCGGTCATCGTACCTGTCTTCAACAAAGGCCCATACATCGCACGCTGCATCAGATCGATCCTAACACAAAGCTTCTCTAATTTTGAGCTTATCCTCGTAGATGACGGATCGACCGACGACAGTATGGAGGTCATACACCGAATTTCCGACCCGCGAATACGTATTATTCAAAAGCCAAATGGGGGTCCCGGCTCTGCCCGAAATGCAGGCATTGCCGCCTGCAGGGGTGACGTCTGTGCTTTCTTAGACGCAGATGATGAGTGGCTTCCACACTACCTTGAAGAGAGCCTTAAGCTCCTCAGAATTGATTCATCAGTTGCTGCAGCTGTATCGGGATACATAGAATTTCCATCTGGGATATCCAAAGAAGAGTATTGGAGGAACCGAGGAATCTCCGATTCAGTCGTTCGGATTACACCTGATTACTCCGCCACACAGCTTATTGCCCTACTAGCATATATGTCGTGTTGGTCAACGGTAGCCTACAAAGCAACACTCACACGGTGGGGTGGTTTTTACGAACACGGCAAATGCCGCTATGCAGAAGATTCGTTTCTGTGGCTTAAGGTACTCCTCAATGAACGAGTACGCTTCAGCACAAAACCTCTCGTTAAATTTCACCGCGAGGCGTCATCGCTTAGCAATATCCGCTCAGGCCCACGGCCAATAGAACCCTTCCTTACCCATCCTGAGCTCGTGCGTCGCGACTGCCCACCCGCACTCGCACAACTGCTTGAGTCATTCCTAGCTATTCGAGCATTTAAGACTGGCTGCATGCTCGGTTACTGGGGCGACCGCGAAGGTGCGCAGCGGCTCGTTACCGAATTTGCCCGGCCTCAGCATTGGAAGCTGCCGCTGTTTCTCCCAGCTCTATTGCTTACTACTAGACCCGGCGCGCTTGTCGCCGCAATTGTGCGCCGTGTTCGCATGATCTGAGTCCCGCTCATATCTGAAAAATCTTGGCGGACCTGGAAGGTCCGCGGTCCGGTTCATTACGAGAATCTCGTAGCTACATCACCGCTCCGTATCGACACGCCATAACCTGCTAGAAGTGTTTTGAAGCGGTTT
>JBIIHY010000168.1:0-6792 GCA_044235305.1 Bdellovibrionota bacterium | reverse complement strand
TACGACCCAAGCGCGACGGATTGCACCCGATTTGACCCATCAACCGTGTACGGGTCTTCGTGCAGTACTGAGAATAGCTCACTGGTACCAGGCCGGATCGGCATAGTAAAGAATATTAATTCTGCTGGGTCAGCAAGCATCAACAGCCTGACGGTCCTCGATTCAGCCATCTATTTTTCCGCCAAGAGTGGTCCGAACTACCACCCATGGCGAAGCGGCGGTACCGCTACCACAACAAGCGTTGTGCACTCAAGCACGGTAGGTACGGTATCCCCGGTAAATAGGTTCGGCCGGGCGGGCAATAAGATCCTATTTAGTGGGGCAATCTCCGCGCTTAGTGACCTGTACGCATTTATTCCTGGCGCACAGAGTAACGATTCTGAATGCGTTGCAGCTCATGGTCTGGATTATCGACGTGCAACAGTCGATGGATGCTACGCTCACCTCTTCGACTTTGCTGGATCGTCCCCTGACATTCAGTTTCTTGGGTCGACAAATGATGGCTTGAAAGCGTTCTTCCAAGCGACTACACCAAGCGTGGGTACCGAACTGTACGTGACAGACGGAACTCCATCGGGCACAGCCCTTGTCAAAGACATCTTAGTGGGCCCAGGCAGCGCGCTGAATGTCTTACTAGGCGGGACCCCTGGTCCGTTCGGCGCCGATAAGTTCGTGTTCACTGCGATTGACCGCTATTCAACGGATGGAATAGCAAATCAGCAAATTTGGATTACCGACGGCACCCTTTCTGGCACCCACCCCCTGAGCTCGTCCAGTGAGGGCTTCCATGCTCGCGCTCTGTATGTTGACACCGTCGCCAACAGGATCTTTTTTATAGCGGGCAATCCCTCCACGGGTATGGAGCTTTGGACCTCTGACGGAAGCCCAAGCGGTGCAGTCATCGTAAGAGACATATGCCCTGGACCATGTAATGGAGCAGCCTCTGGGTCCGAACTTGGCGCCACGCTGGGTATCTCCCCTCTTGGAGATGGTAGAGTTATGCTTCGCGGAAACAATGGCTCAAGCGGTACTGAGCCTGTTGTTTCTGACGGCACATCGCAGGGGACCTCCCTCTTTGAGATAGTGCCCGGTAGCGTGGGTTCAAGTCCGCTGTACTTCTGGGCACTCCCATCTGGATCGGTCGTTATATATGCGAGTGACGGGTCGCACGGCCATGAGCCGTGGATTGCGAGGCCGTAGGGCCAATTACTTCAATACTGCCCCATAACCGCAATTCCTCTGAACCTGAGGTCGCAATCTATTTTTGGGGCGAAGAGCGCAACTTATCAAGAAAGGGTCTCACAATTGGTGCTCTTTCGATCTCTTTATTCATAGCGTCAATCTCTTTGAACCGATCTAACAGCACAGCCAGTGCCAGGCGTGGCCACCTCTCATGTAGATTGGCGAACGGCTCGTACCGCTCAGAGCTTCCACCTTTTAAAAGAGCCTCATGCTCCGGAGCGTTAGCAGCGCTCCGGAGTGCCTCGATAAAGCGATCCCTCTGCTGGCTACTTGTCAACACCGCAGGGCTCGGAAATGTGAGACCGGATGTAGCTTGATTGGTCTTGCTCCCCAGCACCTCTCGCAGTACGCGCTCCGATACTGCCAGACTACTATAGAGGTCTGATGCCTTAGCAATCCATGTCTCAGCACTTACATGGTCGCCCTCGACTCCGCCCCCGACTCCGCGCACGCTTAGTGGGATGGTCCATACGAGGTCTCGGAAAGCCATCTTTTGACCGAGGTCTGCAATAAGAGGGTCGACGCTCAGCGACGCGGCCGACCTAAGACCGGAGGATACTGTTGGTGCACTCGATTGTGTCGAACTTCCTCTGCTCCACGCTAGCAGGCCCAAAACAGTGACACCGGCTAGGCCCAGCTGGGCGCCACACAGCACGAGGCTCTGAGCCCAGGACATCTCCTCAGGGGGAGCTGACTGTTGACTATCTCCCCCCAATTCAAGCGGAAAACCTAGCTTCGGTGTTGAAGGCGTGACTTCAACTGGTCTACTTGCTACTGGTGTAAGACCTTTACTGGTACCGCTTAACGGATAGCTCTGTGCCATACTACTGACAACAATCTCACATTAAGGGCAGCTACGGAAGCAACGCAGCGAAGTCTGGCTGTGTCTTAAAGCGACCACCTACTACCGCCCGAGGACGAATTCGACAGTGGGGTCGGAAGTACGAGATCTACACACCACCAGCTCGCAACCCTTCACCAGCGCTAACAGTGACTTGCTTGAGGAGCGATAGGAGCTCTTGGAGTTTGTTTTGATCAAGCGCGTTCATCTGCCGCTTATGGCACTCCTCTACCGGCCCTCTAAGTTCAGCTAACACAGCGCCTCCCTTGGCTGTTAGTGTCACCTTAACCATGCGCCGGTCAACCTCACTGCGGTGTCTATCCACGTATCCCAGCCGCTCAAGTCTATCCAGCAGCCGAGTCATGTCGGGGACCTCGGCTATCAGGCGCTGAGCGATGTCGCCACACGAGAGCCCCTGCATCCCGACCGGTTCGAGTGCCCTCAGAATATTGTAGGTTGCATTTGTAAGCTCATACGACCGAAACAGGCGATTGAGCTCACCTTCCAATCGACTGGCAGTGCGTACAAGTGAAATAAACGCTTCATGCTCGAGCGGAGCTGCGCCACTCTGTTCGACTGTGTACACCTCAGTTCTCTTCTCACTCCCTGTAGCATCTGTTGTAGCCATACGTGGTGCTTCCCTACTCTGTTGAATCGCTTCGTTACCACACCAATATACCGCGCGCCGATTGCCGGTAGGGAGAACTTGGCTCATAGTACGAGATGTAAATATGCAGACTGAACTGTATGTGATATACCGCCCGTTATGTTCCGGCTTGCCAACCAATCTGATGTTATTTCCATGTTCGCTCGGCGGTGCTACGCCGTCATGGTTGCGACCGCAGTTATCACCGCATCAACAGGCTGCAGCCTTGGATTCTTAACCGGCCACAGCGACTTTGACCTTGAGGGCGAACGCGATCCGACCCAGCTCAGTAGCGAGACTACAACCCTCCTTGCCGCTCTTGGATTCGATCGGGACACTCCCAATCTTGACGCCCTCGAAGAGAGTGCAGATCTTAAAAACATAAGCTCAAGTGAAGGGCGGGCTTTGGCGCTGAGTGAGCTCTGGTATAGGCATGCAGCCGAGCTGCAGATTATATCTCCTGCTGGGTCACTAGCAGCGTATCTTCGCTCAGCGGACATCGCCCTTGAAGCACTACTCGATGACGGCTGCTCGTCCGCTTTTAATAATACTTGCTCAACTCTTAACACCAAGTATTCAGAGAGCACACGGGCTGTGGTAGATGCGTTACAGACCGACTCATGGAAGGCTCCCGACCTCTCCCGAACAAGGTACTCTCTCATGGTAAAAGGTGATAATGGCCCCCTCTTCCTTTCTGACTGGCAGCTTACCTTCCCAAAAAACTCAAATACATCGCACAAGAACGGCTCAATCACTCGACGCGCAGGTGTTGGGCTTGCTGCCTCAGGGTGCCGCACATTTACGCTTTCAAAAGACGACGTTGGGGTGTGTAGCCCACTTACATTTGTACTCTCCTTCTCTCCCCTAAAGCGGAGAGATAAGGTGGATGCTATCCTCTCAGTCTACGACGCTTACCAGCGCGAAGTCGTCGCGGTTAAGGGTCGGGATCTACCGCTCGCAGCGGATTTTGGCACTTCGACAGCTACCCTTTCTCTTTCAGCAACCGAAGGACTACCGACACCGCCCCAACTCAACTGCTTGAGCGTTCCCTCAGCGGCCACAACCTCAATTGTTGCTCTTGGTGCTGCCTCGTCGCTGGAACGATACCGCGACACGGTTGGGCAATTGCTATCTGATCCAAGTATCCGCTCACGATTCTCGTTCTGCTTTTTCGACTCAAGTGGTCAGAACGCGGTGGATCTCTCTATTGATCTTCAGGAGGTTATTTCCCCTAAACAACTAGCTCCCACACCGGGCCCGGTGGCTCTGCTTGCATTGGACGATTCTGGAAGAAAAATGATACCACGTGCGATAAAATCAGTAGGTGCTGGCAGCTCTCGTCTAAAGGTTTCAGGAGTTGTGACTATCCAGCCTCAAGGCACCGGAACAAAGGAGGTTGATAGGCTGCGAAAGGTACTAAAGAGCAAGAGGATCCCTCTTAGCGTAGCTTCTGAAAATCGGGCACCTGAGTCTCTTCGCAAGCTCCGTCAGGACCTGCGAACGTCGTTGCTTATCCTCCCGGCTCCAGAACCTCTGAAGCCGCCGAGTCTTGGACCTGAGGTTAGTACATCACCGAGCGGACCAGCCGACCAGCCAGGAGAGGACCTTGAGGTGTCGTCGGTGCTTTGAGGTGCAGCCGATTTTTCGAAAGTTTTCAGCTACCGGCATCCTTGGCGGGGTTACTCCTTGCTCCAAGGTGGCACGGCCAGGCGAGCGGCAGGCTGCGGCATGCGCTTGGAGGAGACAAAACAACCCCCTCAAACTATTGCAGATTATGCTTCTCCCCTAGAGAAAAATGGGGGGCGCATATCCCCTCTACTGCGAGGAGAGGGATTGAAGAGAGCATGCTGCCGTTCGAACACCATGTGCACTAACCATCGGGGTAGTCGACCGGATACGGTTGGCGGAAAGTAGACCCTCCAACTGTTTGAATAGCTCCCGTAGCCCACTTATTCGTGCTAGCCTTAATCCCAATATCATACGGGTAGTAGAGTAGACTTTATTGTTATTTTTTAGGTTAGTGAGTTCCGAGATCACGCAGGGTTCACTGGCGTAGAGCTGATGCCTCTCGACAACACAGTCGTGCATGAGCGGTGTCTCTTCAATCGAACACCTCGCGCAGGGCTCACAAGATACCTATTTGCCGCAGATCGGCCCGCTTACATCTGTACATACGTGTGCTAAAATGGGTTATTCCGGGCGAATGGGTATCTTGTGATGCGGCGCGTACCGATAAAACAACTAGGGGGGTCCTAGTTGCGCAGCCGGGTTACAGGAGATGTAAGAATGAAGAGTTCAATCGTCGCAGCGCTGGGCGCTGCTATATCCATCACTGCTGCACTTGGACAGTGGACTGATGTCACGCTCGCTCCGTGGCATTCAATGTCTTCGTTCAGTCCAGCAGGAACGTCCGCGAATGACCAGCGAGTGCTGTCAGGCAACATCGCCTCTCAGGCGTGGGACCTCGAGGCCATCGCCGTGAATCCCGTCGCTCAGGAAGTAAATCTTATCGGGGGATACAACTTCCTCGGATATCAGGGGCCCGCGACAGCCATCTTCTTGAGCACCTCGGTTATCACCTCGGTGACAGGCAGTGGCTCGAATGGCTACCAGACGGTTGCCAACCCGGGCTTCAACTATGCAATCAGACTGGGAGCGAACAACCAGTTCGATATCTTTAGCCTCACCTCGAGTAGCGTGGTGACGGCCTTCTACGTGAACAACCGGGGCTTGCCCACGGACTTCACCACAAGTACTGCTACTCATGTAGGCTCAGGGAGCTATTCCCTTGTGAATCTGGTCGCAAGCCAGTTTACTGAGTTGTCGGGACTCTCCTTTGCTGGAGACTCTCGATATGTTCTGACCTTGCCGCTCTCTGCGCTGCAAGGTCAAAGCATCCTCAGCTACAGCGAGTGGTGTGGGAACGATTCCCTGATTGGGAATATCGGCACCTCTCTAGTTGCGGTACCCGAGGCGGCGACATTCGCTCAGTATACGTTTGTCGCGTGCATCGGGGGGTATGTATTTGCTCGTAGCAGGCGCAGCAGGTCTGCCGATTCGAAGGCAGTGTTTACGACATAGTCACGGGGCGTAGGGTTTTTATTGTCGGTTTCTGTATGTCTACTCTACGCCCCCCTCACATTCCTGTCCTAACTAGTCGCACTCCAACCAAACCCAACGAAAGCTGCAAGCACGCCCGCAACAACGGTCACTGCTACGTAGAGCGCCGCAAAAACGTGATTGCCGTCTTTAACCATCACAACTGTCTCAACGCCGAAAGTAGAAAAAGTTGTCAATCCACCAAGGACCCCTGAAAGAAAGAACGCTCGCACCTCAGGGCTACACCCACCTATTCGCGCGCTGTAACCTGCAACGAGTCCCGCTAGAAGAGAACCGACGACATTTACTGCAAAAGTACCGCCCGGAAGAACTCCCCCGCCAGGAGTGGGATTGAACAGGGAGGACGCTACAAACCTTATTACCGAGCCGACTGCTCCACCAAGAGCAACAAGGGCTACATGCTGAACCATGAAGGTCTCCTATATATATTAATGCATTCCGCTGAGAGCGCGTTGTGCCGAATTAAGCACTGCTCGCGCTAGCCTAGACAGTTGGCTGCTCGCTCTCATCGTCAAGCTCATCGACCTCAAATACCTCCGTTGGAAGCGGCTCTGAGGTCGAATCAACGCCGCGGAGAGCACGCTCCATTCTTTGCGTCCTACGGAAGGTATCATCGATCGAACGCGAGGCTGTGCCTAGCTGCTTCTGAACCTTTGCTAATACCAACGCAAACCTGCCGAATTCATTTCGCACTTCACCAAGCACTCGACGTATTTCACCTGAACGCTGCTCAATCGCTAAGGTTTGAAAGCCAACGGCTAAGCTCGTTAGGATCGCCGAAAGCGTTGCTGGCCCAGTGACGATGACGCGGTAATCCCGCTGGAGCCGCTCCTGAAAGCCGGGTTCGCGCAATACCTCTGCATACAGCCCCTCAGTCGGAAGGAACATAATAGCGAAATTCGTTGTCACTGGCGGGCTTATATACTTACTCGAGATCTCCTCA
>JBIIHY010000282.1:0-4623 GCA_044235305.1 Bdellovibrionota bacterium | reverse complement strand
CCGAACATGAAGGGCTTCACAAGGAACAGGGCGCTGGCGATCAAGGTTTGATGTTCGGATTCGCATGTGACGAAACACCGGAGCTCATGCCGCTTCCGATTGCGCTCTCTCACCACATCATGAGAGCGCTGTCAAAGGCTCGCCGAACTGATCCAGCATCATTTCTGAAGCCAGATGCCAAGAGCCAAGTGACTGTTCAATACCGGGATGGTCGTCCTCACTCAATAGACACGGTGGTCGTATCAACGCAGCACGCCGAGAGCGCCTCGCTTGCTGAGGTCGAGGAGTATGTTGTTGAGAACATCGTGAAGAAGGTAATCCCTGCTAACCTGCTCACTAACAAAACGAAGTACCTCATCAATCCGACCGGTCGCTTTGTAATTGGTGGACCAGTTGGTGATTGCGGACTTACCGGTCGCAAAATCATCGTTGATACCTATGGTGGTTACAGCCGTCACGGCGGAGGAGCATTTTCTGGTAAGGACCCTTCAAAAGTCGACCGCTCAGCAGCATACGCCGCGCGCTACATCGCGAAAAACGTAGTAGCAGCGGGTCTTGCAACGAAATGCGAGGTGCAAGTTGCCTATGCTATTGGCGTGGCAAAACCGGTATCGGTATACGTCAACACGTTTGATACTGGCGTGGTTGCAGAGGAGAAGATCTCCGCTGCTGTGCAGGAGCTCTTCGATCTTACCCCACGAGGTATCATCCGCGAGCTTGGGCTACTGAAGCCAATCTATCGGCTCACGGCAGCTTACGGCCACTTTGGTCGGGAAGCAGGGGCTGATGGAAGCTTCTCGTGGGAGAAGACCGATAAGGCGGCCGCGCTTAAGGCAGCAGTGAAGTAAAGCTGTAGCACCCTACCGAAAGGACCGAGTTTGAGGTAACCTCAACTCGGTCTTTTCTTATGCAAAACACCAGCACCAATACTAGCAAGCACCGCGAACAAACTTCAGCCCGAGCTCTCCGCGGAGCCTACCTCGGTATCATTACGAACGTTCTCCTTGCTCTCGTTAAGGGGATTGCAGGCGTAGTTGGAAACTCCTATGCCCTCGTTGCCGATGCTGTTGAATCTGCCTCTGACATCGTGAGTTCAATCGTAGTAGTAGTCGGCTGTCGCATGGCCGGTAAACCTGCAGATGCAAACCACCCGTATGGCCATGGTAAATTTGAACCTCTTGCGGCCGCAGTAGTTGCCATTATGCTTTTCCTTGCTGCGATAGGAATAGCCATAGAGAGCGTCAAGGAGATACTCACGCCACACCACGCTCCGGCCACTTTCACGCTGGCGATTCTAGTCGGGGTCATAGCGGTAAAGGAGCTCCTCTTTCGCTTCGTGATCACTGTGGGAGAGGAGATTAAGAGCACTGTGGTCAAGGGAGACGCGTGGCATCATCGCGCTGATGCCCTCACAAGTGCAGCCGCATTTATTGGAATCTCTATCGCTCTGATTGGCGGACCCGGCTACGAAGCCGCAGACGATTACGCAGCCCTCGCCGCTGCCTTAGTTATTGCCATTAACGCCATCCTGCTCCTTAAACCTGCAGTGTATGAATTAATTGATACCGCACCGGATCCATCTATTGCCAGGCAGATCCGCGAGATTGCGCACGCGGTATCGGGCGTTGCCGGCACACATAAATGCCACGTCAGAAAAGTTGGGTTCGATCATTTCGTAGATCTTGATGTGCTGTGCGATCCCGATATGACCATCAGACAGGGCCACGAGGTGGCGCACGATGTTGGAGAAGCTATACATTCGGCTCTGCCCTACGTAACCAAGGTTTTAGTGCACGTTGAACCTTCGGATGATTACGGGCGGCGATCGCGCTAAGTAACCCATGGGAATTTATCAGGCCTTTGCACTTATTTCCGGTATTATCATGGTAGCACTCGATCTTACCCTACGGGCGCTCCAACGCGAACGAGATCAATCGTGGTACCTCTCAACACTTGGGTCGTGCGTTGGCGGCGTTATCCTACTCCCTTTCATCCCCTACTCCACCCTCGCTCTCCATCCACTCACATTTACCCTGCTCTTTTTAGCAGGAAGCCTTTGGGGAGTAAGTGTCTTTTGCGACTTAAAGAGTCACGCCTCACTCCCAGTTGGTGTTAGCGCCTTACTATCTTCGCTTCGCACCGTTATCCTGATTGCAATTGGAATCATGTTTTTTGAAGAACCGCTTACTGCGTACTTTCTGATCGGCGCTACAATTATCATCGCTGGCGTCTTTATTTCGTGCCCTCTACAGACAAACTCTGACCTGCATGGCATCTCATTGCGACTAACAGCAGTCCTTGCCAGCGCGGTTGCTATCGTTACCGAGAAGGCCCTCGCTCAGCGGACCGCCATCGAGCTGATTATAGCTTGCGGATATGTCGTCCCGGCGATTCTCTATCTAATCATGAGACCCGAGAATTGGAGAGAGCAGTGCGCTGGCGGTTCCCGAAGAAGAAAGGGTCTTATCGGCCTCTATACACTTCTCTATGCAGCAATCGGCCCAGTGTTTGTGGTTGCGTTTGCTTTTGGAAAAATCTCTGACACTTTCATTATCTTCCAGGGCCGCATAGCATTACTAATGCTGCTTGGGGCACTACTTCTCAAGGAGCGCACCGATCTACCACGCCGATGTTTGGGAATGGTTGCGGTTTTGGCGGGGCTGTATTTTGTCACGCGGTGAATGAGGGGCTGCTAGGGGCTATTCGGGGATTAGACATTTCCGGTACTTCTGTGGCATACGTTTTTTTGGCGGACCTAGAAGGTCCGCGGTCCCATGGGAGGAGTTACTAATGTGGATCAAAGGCTCAACTTTAAGTATCTCGCAGCGCTCACTCTCGCCAGAGCGACCACTCTCTGTGGTACAGTCGCGGGCGCAAGATCTTGCTACTCAGCTCATACAGACATATTCGGCGAGGCACGTAATAAACGAAGCCCTTGAGTTCATACGGAAACACGCGCCTATCGAACCGGGGAACGGCGATAACTTCGTAAAGATAACCTGTAGCCCACTGCCCTCTATCACACTGCCTGCTTCTTACGGCTTAAAAGGTGGCGCAGCGCGCGAGTCGCTTATTGCAGCTCTTTCAATTAGAGAGAGTCGCCAACCGCGAGACCTCGATCTTGTGCGTCAAGGACACTACCGCATTCCATCAGATGACGACGTTGCACGACGCCTCATGGCGCGAGATTACCAGCTTGGCGCGCGCGTAGAGCTAATACGAGACATCAGTGTCTACCTTACCTCGCGAGATCTAACTATCAATGAAGTCGCCTGGCTCGATGGGATAGCCCACGCGTCGCTCCTCTGCATTTTGGATTCGATAGGTCACGTCATCCGCCCCTCCCGGTATCGCGGTGGAACTCTGCACAAGAAACCAAGCCTTCACGGGCAATCGTTGCTCAAGATGATCCGGCTATACGCTGAAGGCTCGCTTAACGGCGAAAACTGGGCCATTACGGGCATCCCAGAAGAGGTCGCATTTTCAGAGTTTGATCTCGCGGTTCACCTTAACAAGGCGTTTCAACGCGATCGAGCTGTCGCCGAGCGATTCCTGCATACATGCGAGCTCCTCTCCCTGATCGGAGCGTCTGAAGACCGTGTCAAAAAAGCCCTTCAAGAGTTGGAACATTTCAGACACGGGGAACAGGGGCTATTTCCGGATGTCCCTGCCGAGGAATGGAGCCTCTTGAAGGATTAGGCTGCCCTCACAGCGGGAATACAGACTGGTTAATGACTACTGCCTCGAGGGACCAGGGTCAGGACTCTAGAAGACCCTAAAACCGCACCCGCACCCCGCCCATCACTGATGCACCCGGCATCGGTGCCACATCTTTGATAAATGAAACGTGATTTCTCGCTTTCTCGTTTAACAGATTACTTCCGCGAAGAAAGATCTCAATAGTATTTGCTGCAAGCGAAACATCTTTACTGAGGTACGCATTCACCATCGTGTAGCTGTCTGTAGATGTTTCAAAATCAGCGGTATTCCGTTGGGCAAACACCTGCTGCGCCTCAAGCCGTGCTCGGAAGAGATCTTGGTGGTAGTAATTTCCACCTACCTTTAACCGGAACGGCGTAACACGCGGCAGATACTCATCGTTATCTCTATCACGCGCCCAGACGTAATCAGGCTGAATATCGAAGGAGATCTGCTCCTGAGCTCGATCAACAAGAAAGTAGGCTATCTCAGATTCAAAGCCGATGAAGTCCGCGTTTACCTGCTCAAATATGTACACAGGCAGGTCATCTTCTACCTCGCCATTTGGATTTAGACTGATGTAGTTCCAAAAGCGGTTATAGAAACCTCCCAGCGACCCACGCCAAGAGCCGGAATCCTTTCGCAGGGTCAGATCAGTTCCGAGCGACCGCTCCAGCGAAAGCTCTGAATCTCCTATTTCAAATGCACCAGTAGCCACGTGAGGCCCGTTTGCATACAACTCTTGCCCATTAGGAGCTCGCTCCGTGTGGGCTACCGAGAGCGCAAGCGCGTAGTCCTTAGACATATCCCACACAACTCCGCCTGATTGGCTAAGGGTATTGAAATCTCGCGAGAGGTCATCACTTTTGCCCTCATTAAAGCCGTCACTATCTAGCTCTGAGTTGTCGTAACGAGCGCCTGCTT
>JBIIHY010000167.1:0-6834 GCA_044235305.1 Bdellovibrionota bacterium | reverse complement strand
TCGCAATTAAGAGTGGTAGTCTGTACGAAAAGATCGGCCTTAAGAACGGCGATATCCTCAAATCGATTAACGGGAACAGCCTCGGAGATATCTCACAAGCAATGAAGTTGTTCGACCAGCTCAAACAAGAACGGAGCATCAATCTGGTGCTTGAGCGTGAGAAGCAAGATAGAGAGTTTAAGTATTCGATAAGGTAAGTGATGAACCAGCCACACACCCTCACCTCAGCTCTATGTAAAGGCTTACACCTCCTCTTAAGCACCGCACTCTGCGCCTCTCTCGCTTTGGCTATCAAGCACACCCCGGCGCACGCTCAAGAAGGTGCTGCTGCTCCAGCAGGCCAAGGTGGTAGCAGCGAGAAGATCGATGAGGATGAGTACGCTAAGGACTCCACCACTGAGATAAACGTAAAAAACGCAGATATCGCAGCGATTGTCAGAATCTTCTCCCGTAAAACCAAGCGCAACTTTATCCTCGACGAGAAGGTGCGCGGCAAAGTTTCGATATACTTACCAGGCAGGGTTTCAGCAGAAGAGTCGCTCCGCATCCTCGACTCTGTTCTTGCCCTAAAGGGTTTTTCAGCCGTTCCCATCGGAGAGAACCTCTGGAAGATAGTCCCCTCGAAAGAGGCCCGACAATCAACTATCCCTACCCTTACCGAGGATAGACCTGAACGAGCAGGCTCGGCCGTGGTCACTCGACTTGTAAACTTAAAGTACGTCAACTCTCAGGACGTCCAACAGATCGTTTCACAACTTATATCCCCTGATGGGCTCGTCAATGCCTACACCGGAACAAACTCCCTGATCCTTATCGACTCTGAAGATAACATCGAACGCTTAATCCGCATCATTGATGAGCTGGATGTGCCCTACTCTAACCGCGAAATGACCATTATTCCGCTGAAGTATGCAGACGTGGAGGATATCGCGCAGAAGCTAGGCTCAATCCTCGGGCTTTCTGATTCTAAGAAGGATGGTGGCTCACCCTCTGATGCCTTCCGCGCAAGCATGGGTGACCCCTCAAATGGTGGCGGCGGTAACGTTCCCCCTGGCTCGGCCATACCGGCACGTGCAGGTGGATCCGGCAAGACGGTTGCTGCTAAGGGGCTCGAGCCCAAGATAATCCCCGATAAGCGAACGAACTCCATCATCGTTGTTGCAGACGACGACACCACTGCCCGAGTTCGCGCCCTCGTTTTTCAACTAGACAGCAAAGTCGACCTCTCTGGAAACAAGTTCTACGTCTACCGTTGCCAGCACGCAAACGCTGAAGAGCTTGCACAGGTGCTTGCAGGGCTCGCTGGTGGCGGGTCTGGCGGAGCCATGGGAGGCGCTACCGGCGGTGGCTTCGGCGCAGGGCGCTCTTCTTTCGGTTCAGGTGGCTCAGGCCTAAGTGGTGGAGCCTCTGGCGATGGTAGCTCAGGCATGGGGCGCTCGTCTTCGTTTGGTGGCTCTCGCCGAAATGGTGGTGGTGGCGGTGCTGGTGGTATGGGCTCATCATCGGGCTCACGCTCTTCCGGCGGTGGTGCAGGCGGAAATCAGGGCCCAATGACTGCACAGCTCGGTGAGGATCTCTCAATTACAGCAGACCCTGCGACTAACTCTCTGATCATAGCAGCAAGTAAGAGTGACTACGAGAAGATCCGCTCACTCCTTAGCCAAATAGACGTGAAACGCAGGCAGGCCTTGGTTGAGGCAACCCTCCTAGAAGTCTCAATCGACAACAACATACGCACTAGCACCTCATTCCTGACCTCCACCGGTGGAGCTGATGGGGGCGCTTTGGCTCGCAGCGATTTCGCCTCCGATGCTGGAAGCTTAAACACCCTCTTTACGGACCCCTCAAAGTTACAGGGACTAACGCTTGCAGCGGCCAGCGCTGGATCGCTTAAGCTCCCAGGTGGCCTGGTTATCCCAACCCAATCGATTTTGCTTTCGGCAGCTCAACAGAACAACAACGTAAACGTTCTAAGCGCTCCAACCATCTTGGCAACTGACAACGAAGAGGCTCAGATTGTGGTTGGTAACAACGTGCCCTTTTTAGCGAGCACTTCAACCAATGCAACCAACCTCAACAACACCTTCAATCAGGTCGACCGACAAGATGTAGGTATTACGCTGAGAATAACGCCCCAGATCAGCTCACGCGATTACGTCACGTTAAAGATCTACACAGAGGTATCGGACCTTGTTCTGTCAACGATCAACTCATCGCTTGGACCTACAACAACCAAGAGACAGAGCGAGACTACGGTGATCTCCAAAGACGGGCAGATGATAGTAACCGGTGGATTGATAGCTGATGCAGTTTCAGAGACGGATGAAGGTGTGCCCTTCTTGAAGGATATCCCCATACTCGGTCAGGCGTTTAAGGCCAATTCGCAGGCTCGGGTTCAGAAGAACCTGCTTATCTTCCTCACGCCGCGGATTATTAAGGACCAGTTTGATGCCCGTGATATGACGATTGAGAGTCGCGACAAAATAGATGAGGTCATTGCTCAGTACGATGTTGAGCCTCGTCGGCAACAGGTTCTCAAAAACGACCGCATCGACGATGTAGCCGAGGCACTTCAATACGAAGGCACCAAGCCTGGCACCATCGTCGCGCCAAAAGTAATCAATCAGTCGAACGATCTCCGTATTGACCTCGCGCCAAAGGAGTCGAATGCAGTCGTGCTCGATGGATCCAAGGAAGGAGTGCTGGATCTTTCGGCAAGCAGCTCGGTGCAGGAGCTACTGCCATCAAACTCAGAGCCCAGGGCTGCGCTCAACCTAAACGCGATATCCCCCTCTGTAACGTCAGAGGCCCTTAACGACCGCTACGTAGTGCTTGAATTTGCAAATCCATCTGACAGTCAGAAAGGATTGCCGTTTCTCCTTGGTGGCTCAACCCACGCCGCCGGTTTGATAGTGCCGCGAGATTCATCGCTATCAGCGCGTCAATTCTTTCAGACGGGAAGAACCTACCTGTATTCCTACAACGACCAAAAGATAGAGCTCGTTGCTCGTGGGGTATTCACATCGATCCCGCTAGCGCAGGCAGCCTACCCAGAGGTCAGCTCGGCCTGGTACACCCTCTCGCCCTATGAGATTATGAGCCTTGGAAAAGCTCCTTGGAGCCGGAAGTAAGACACTGCGATGAACACGCCTCAAGCTTCACCACCTACCGCAGCAACACCCGCTCAGCCTGGCGCAGCGCACGCACATGAGTCTCAGGCGCGCGTTATGGCGCAGTTTTTAGGACTACAGTACCTGGACCGCCTCCCGGACCCCCTCCCCCCTCGCAATCCGGTGCGCGGGGATTTTGATCGTATAGCTGGGTCGTGGGGCCGCCAATTCCTAACCGTTCCCATCGGCGGAGATGAGAGCCACGTAATTGTAGCAACGGCAGATCCTCTTAACGTAGAAGCAATTGAACAGCTGCGCCTCTGTTACGAACGACCGATTAAGGTTTTTGTCACTTCACCAGAGGAAGTCACGCGGGCAATAAACGCCATTCGCACTAGCCTCATGAGTGACCGCTCAAGTTCTCTTGCTGAATCGGGAAAGAAGGATGATTCTGAGGACCTATCAAACCAGCTTAAGATCGATGTAACCGATTCGGATGATGGCGACGCGCCAATCATTCGCTACGTCAACGCAATTATCTTTAAAGCAAGCTCCGAGCGCGCATCAGACGTGCACATTGAGCCGTACGAAGAGCGACTCAAGGTGCGATTCCGCGTGGACGGTGTGCTAGCCGACGTGGCGAGTGAAGACAAGGCGTTTCAATCAGCGATTATCTCGCGTGTAAAGGTTATGGCTGGCCTTAACATCGCCGAGAAACGCCTTCCGCAAGATGGTCGTATTGGCCTAAAGATCGCCGGAAAAGATGTAGATATCCGTGTATCAACCGTACCAACCCAGTTCGGCGAAAGAATAGTTATGCGTCTACTCGATAAGAGCGGCGCCGTATTAGATATCGACCAACTCGGAATTGACAAAGGCAACCTGGAACACTTACGCAAGCTACTTCAGAAGCCAAACGGTATCGTACTCGTTACCGGCCCTACGGGTTCCGGAAAAACCACCACTCTGTATTCGTGTCTAACCACCATCAACAAACCAGACTTGAACATCCTCACTGTTGAAGATCCGATTGAGTACCAGCTCGATGGTGTCGGTCAGATGCAAGTCAACGCCAAGATAGACTTCACGTTTGCGAGCGGACTCCGTGCCATCCTGCGTCAAGATCCCGATGTGGTGATGGTAGGAGAGATTCGTGACCAAGAGACGGCAGAGATTGCTATTCAAGCATCACTGACCGGACACTTGGTGCTTTCAACGCTGCACACGAACGACTCAGCGGGCGCCGTAAGCCGTTTGATCGACATGGGAGTTGAGCCCTTCCTCGTCTCTTCGAGCTTACTAGCAGTCGTTGCACAACGACTGGTGCGCAAATTGTGCAAACACTGCCGCGTGCCGTATGAAATTACTGATGCCGAGCTGGTTGAGCTAAGCCTTAATCCAAAAGACTATCCATCCCGGCAGGCATACCGGGCCGGTGGTGTTGAGTGCCCACACTGCTCAGGACTAGGGTACAGTGGACGTCTCGGTATCCACGAGCTGCTTATCATTGACGACGACGTGCGCTCTCAGATTCTGCAACGCTGCGATTCAAACACTATCAAGAACGCGGCTGTAAGGCGTGGGTTCGCTACCTTACGCGCTGATGGCGGCAAAAAGGTGCTGGCGGGTCTCACCTCGGTGGAAGAGGTGCTATTGGCCAGCCACGATGACGCGATCTGATAGGAGCCACGATGCCGGTCTACGAATACAGCGCCTTCAACCCCAGCGGCAAGCAATCGAAAGGCACGATTGAGGCTGACAGCATCCGCACAGCGCGCCAGAGGCTACGCTCTCAAAACATCTTCCCCACAGATATCAAAGAATCGATGGAGGCGTCCAAGGAGAAATCCCAAGATGTTAAACGGCTCATCAAAGGTGACCGCGTCTCGCTCAAGGAGCTCACCATAGCTACTCGTCTCTTAGCCACACTCTCAAACGCAGGGCTACCACTTGTCAGCGCGCTGCTTGCGCTTTCAGAACAGCTTGAATCCCCGGTTCTTAAACGCTTCATCGTCGATATCAAGGAGCGCGTTGAGCAGGGTTCGTCGCTAGCCAAAGCCCTTGCCGTCTATCCAAAGGTCTTTCCGCGACTCTACATCAATATGGTCGCTTCGGGGGAAGCCTCTGGAACGCTCGACACAGTACTTGAGAACCTTTCAGACTACTACGAAGCTCAATTAGAACTGCGACGCAAAGTCACCTCAGCGCTCTTCTATCCGATCTTAATGTTTGGGTTCTGTGCTCTGGTTGTACTTGCGCTGGTGGCGTTCGTTGTACCCAACATTGTCTCTATCTTTATCAAGCAAGGAGCCGCCCTGCCGCTTCCAACGCAGATCGTTATCCTCTTTTCAGACGCCATCCTGGGATACTGGTGGCTAATTATCGCCCTCATCGCCATACTCTGCCTCGCTGTAAAGAACTACTATGCGCAACCGGAAGGCAGATCCAACTTTGATCGGCTTTTTCTAAAACTCCCGCTGTACGGGACTATTTACCGTAAGGTTGCAACGGCGCGCATCGCGTCAACGCTGGGCACCCTGTTACAGGGCGGCGTTGAACTGCTGACTGCTCTTGATATCGTACGAAACATCGTTGGAAATGTTCACATGCAGAAGGCGCTTGAGGATGCTCGCGACGGGGTGCGCGAGGGTCGCAGCCTCGCCAAGGAGCTATCAAAAAGCGGCTATTTCCCTAACCTCTTGTGTCAGATGGTCGCCATCGGGGAACGCAGCGGCAAGATCGAGAGTATGCTCGCTAAGGCTGGCAAGTCCTTTACGGGAGAGGTCAACGCAGCCATTTCAGGGCTTACTACCCTTATAGAGCCCCTTATGATCATCGTAGTGGGAATGGTAGTATTCCTGATCGTCATCTCGGTCCTACTGCCGATGGTGCAGCTTATGGATTTCGTCTAGAGTTGGGTGGTGTTATAAGGAAGCTGTTTTACGAGGCAACATCCGAACTAATCTTGAGGATACACGTTATGAAATTGCTACCGAGACTAAACGCCCTTAACCGCCCCTCAGTGCGCTCCACAAGAGCCCAGGGTGAACGCGGATTAACCCTTGTTGAGATCATTATCGTTCTTATCATCCTTGCCGGTATCATGTCCTGGCTCGGAGGAAAGCTCTTCGGACAGAAGGATAAAGCGATGGTTTCGCTCACATCGAGCAAGCTCAACGCTCTGAAACAATCGATCATGGAGTACCAGCTACGCACGAACTCTCTACCTCAGGACCTACGCGCCCTTGAGGAGACCGATGCAAGCCTTACCGACGGTTGGGCAGCCCCAATTCAGTACAAGCAGCTTGACGGACGAACCTATCAGCTTAAGTCTCTCGGCGCCGATGGCAAAGAGGGTGGCTCAGGTGTTGCAGCTGATATCGTTGTAACTGGCCCGTAGTTAGGCTCCAAACGGACCCCCACGATGCCCCTTGGAAACTCCGGCGAATCACGCGGCTTTACACTGATGGAGCTGATTATCGTGGTTACGCTGATCGGAGTTACCCTGGGGCTTCTTTCAACACGTATGGGGACGCTAGACCCGTGGAAAGAGCGTTCAGCCGTTAGGCGACTCTCTGAATTGGTCGTCTTTCTAAACAACCAAGCAGTGATGGATCAGGCGTTCTACCGTCTTGAGTTTAACTTTGAAACGCATTCCTACAGGGTCGGAGTGATGCGACCTGAGAACTCAATGCTGGCAAATCCTTTTGCGCAGAACCTCTCG